>DUTE01000267.1 GCA_012842235.1 Bacillota bacterium | reverse complement strand
TCTACATCTTTGGCTTCCTTTACATGAACAATTAATGGATTATCAGCTGGCCTTCCTTTGGCCCTAAATATTGCCAAAACAGCCTTAGGATTTAGTGCGTCAGCTCCTAAACCATAGACAGTTTCTGTTGGAAAAGCAACAAGTTCTCCTATTTTGATCAATTCAGCTGCCTTGTCTATCTCTTTTGCATTAAATATTTTAGTCTCCATTAGAAGGAGCTCCCTTCAAAACTTTCAATCACTTATTAGTCTCTTTAAAAATATTACCCGGTTAATCCCAGCTAAATCTTTAGCAACCATTGCTGGTGCAAAAACTTTACTCTTTTCAGCTAGCTTTGCCACGTCTATATCTTGGTTTTGACCGATCTCTAAAAATAAAGCCCCAGCATCTTTGAGATATGAAGGGCTTTCATTAATAATTCTTCTATAAAATAAAAGCCCATCTTCGCCACCGTCTAGAGCAATTTTAGGTTCATAGAGTTTAACATTAGGTTCTAATTTCTCCCAGCTTTCTGTGGGTATATAGGGGGGATTAGAGACTATAATATCAAACTTCTGGTTAACTCCTGTAAATAGATCACCTTCGATGAATTCCACTGAAGCATTGTGTGTTTTTGCATTTTCTCTGGCCACCACTAAAGACTCTTTTGCGATATCAGTAGCTGTAATTGTAGCATCCTCTAGCTCCAAATCTAAAGTAATCGCTAAAGCTCCTGAGCCCGTACAAAGATCAAGAATCATAGGAGATTCTATTTCAAAGTTTTCTATATAACCTAAGACCTTTTCCACAAGCAATTCTGTCTCCGGTCGTGGTATCAATACATTGTTATTTACCTTGAACTCTCGCGAATAAAACTCCTTTTTACCTGTTATATAAGCTACAGGTTCAAGTTTTGCTCGCCTTGCAATTGCCTCTCTATAACCGGCAAGCTCACGCTTATCTAGTGGTCTGTCATAATTTACATAAAGATCGATGCGCTGCATTCCCAATACATTAGCTAGTAACACTTCTGCATCAAGTGTTGGTGATGGACTACCTTTTTCACTAAGAAATTTACTGGCTTTGTTTAGGATGGTTAGCAATTGTGGCATGCTAGCCCATCTCCTTTAATCGCTCTTGTTGATCTATCATAATTAATGCTTCGATAATTTCATCAATATCACCATATAAAATCTCTTCAATACGATATAAGGTTAGACCAATTCGATGATCAGTAACTCTTCCTTGAGGAAAATTATAGGTTCTAATCCTTTCGCTTCTATCTCCACTACCTATCTGAGATTTACGGGCTTGAGCCTCTTTGGAACGGGCCTCTTCTTCAATCATCTCTTTTAACCTAGCTCTAAGGATACGCATAGCCTTTTCTCTATTTTTGTGCTGCGATTTTTCATCTTGACAGGAAACAACAATACCTGTCGGCACGTGAGTGATACGCACAGCTGAATCTGTAGTATTGACCGATTGTCCTCCTGGTCCTGAAGAGCGGAAAACATCTATTTTAATCTCATTTGGATCTATATAGACATCTACCTCTTCTGCCTCAGGTAACACAGCTACTGTAGCAGTAGAGGTGTGTATTCTGCCTCCTGATTCGGTCTCAGGGACTCTCTGAACCCTGTGAACACCACTTTCATACTTGAGGCGACTATAGGCACCTTTACCTTCAATCATGAAGATTATTTCCTTAAATCCCCCTAATTCGGTGGGATTTGCACTTAATATTTCTTGTTTCCATCTTCTATTCTCAGCATAATGACTATACATTCTGTAAAGGTCTCCGGCAAACAAAGCCGCTTCGTCACCGCCTGTACCTGCTCTTATCTCCACAATGACATTCTT
>DUTE01000266.1 GCA_012842235.1 Bacillota bacterium | reverse complement strand
TGCACCAAAACCAATAAATGGTATAACCTCTTTGTTTTTTGCAGCTATTTGCTTCATCTCTTTGAGTGTAGCTGCCTCTGACAGTCCCTTAGGAAACTGCCAATCGTTTAGTAACACCTCTTTAGGTATATTGGAAAAAAGATCGTCTATATTTTCAAGCCCAATAAGATCTAACATTTTTTCTATGTCTGAATCAGTATGAGGTGTATAAACCATCAGGCCTCAAGCCTCCTCCTCCAAAAGCTTTTGGTATTCTTCTGCAGAAAGAAGGTGTTCAAGGTCTATTTCTTCATCTACCCTCAATGTAAGTATCCAGCCTTGTCCGTAGGGATCCTCATTAATAAGCTCGGGAACATCTTCTAATTCTTCATTTACTTCCCAAACACTACCGTAAACAGGAGCATAGATCTCAGAGACACCCTTTACCGACTCTACTGTAGCAATAGTTGCCCCTGGGTCAAACTCATCGCCTGTACTTGGTAATTCAACAAAGACAACATCACCAAGCTTACTTTGTGCATACTCTGTTATACCAATAACCAGCTTTTCGCCATCACGTCTTATCCACTCATGGGTTTTGGCATAAAGTAAATGAGAAGGCACCTTTGACATTTGAGTATCTCTCCTTTATTTCTTTACTCTCCCTTGAACAAACGGGAGGTCTGTTGAGACAAGAGGTCTCTGTTTCCCTCTTACATCTAAGAATAACTCTTTTTCATTTAAGCCTTTTTCAATAAGTACTAATGCTATTCCTTTTTCTAGTGTTGGTGAAAAAGTGCCGCTTGTTACATAGCCTACCTCTCTATTTTCACAAACGACTTTGTAACCAGCACGAGGAATTGTTCTTCCTTCTGTAAAGAAAGCTTTTATCTCTCTCTTTACCCCTTCACGTTTAATATCTTCAAGAGCTTCCTTACCGATAAAATAGTCTTTGTCGAATTTTATTGCAAAATCTAAACCTGCCTCAAGAGGGTTTATATCTGTACTCAATTCATGTCCATATAAGCTATAGCCCATCTCTAAACGCAGTGTATCCCTAGCACCTAGACCAACAGTTACCAAACCTAATGATCTTCCTTCTCTTAAAAGTTGGGTCCAAAGAGCAGGCACAGCTTGTAGAGGCAAATAAATTTCAAAACCATCTTCACCTGTATAACCTGTGCGAGACACAATTGCAGGCACTTCGAAAAAATCAGTTTCGATAAAACGCAGATGTTTTAAGTTCCCTAATCCATGTTCTACTAAAGGAGCAAGAATATGTTCTGATACAGGACCTTGCAAACCAATTATGCCATAAGAATCTGAGATTTCTGTAATCTCTACATCATATAAACCTTTTTGTTCTACAAGCCACTGATAATCTTTCTCTTTATTTGCGGCATTTACAACTAATACATATTCATCTTTCCTTTTGTAGACCATTAAATCATCGATTGTGCCTCCGTTAAAGTTAAGTAGCAAACCATAGCGCACTTGCCCAACCTGCATATTGGAAACTTTTTGAGTTAAAACATAATCTAAAAACTCACTAGATTGTCTTCCTTTAACTTTAATCTGTCCCATATGACAAAGATCAAAGAGCCCAGCTTTAGTACGTACACTTCGATGCTCTTCTATAATACCCGTTTTGTAGTGCAGTGGCATCTTATATCCTGCAAATTCTGTAATATTTGCACCCTCTGCCACATGCCAATTATATAATGGTGTGTGTTTTAACACAAAATTCCCTCCTTAGACAACCCCGTAGGATTTTTTGTCTACAATCAATCTTTCTCCTGTTCTTTTTCTACACCTTCCCCCTAATGAAATGGATTTTTCTGTTTTGCCCGGAAAATATTTGCTCAGTGTGTAACACTTAGCAAAGTTTTTCGTAATATGATACTGTAGGAGGTCACACCATGGTCACCCTTCTCAAACTCCTTCTAACTCCCTGGTGCAAATGGCGAAAACGCACATGTATTATCATCGCCCGTAGATAGCCTGAGATAAATCTCAGGCTATCTTTAATTTAAAACCCAATCTCAAACCTTGCCTGCTTAAAGTAAGAGAAGGAAAAAACGAAAACTCATTAATCGACAAAGCTGTAGCAAGACCTAATTGAGGATTGTTGTTTTTTGTCAAAGCATCTATTTTTAAGCCAGCAACTCCTAGTTGCATACTAACAGAACTTGCACCTTTTTTATCGAAATCAATTCTAATTGAACCTTGATATAAGTCTTGTTTAAAACCTAGTTTAACTCCGGCTTTATTAAATCCTTCTTGATTAATATTAAGCGAGAGATCCAAATTTGCTAGCCCTGCATTGTAATATATACTACTTTGTAAAACAGGATTCCTATAATGAGAAAAAATCATGGTTAGATTTAATTTATCAATTCTTTTCTTCCAGCTTAACTGCCATTTACCTCCATTGGTTAGATATTCGTATTGTAAAGAGGCATCAATATATGGGTTAAAATTGGTCATAATTTTTGGAGACCAACTTGACTTTCCTTCACTTTGACTTAGTTTACCCTGTAAAGTAGCATGCCCACTTTTCCAAGAAAAAGCAAAATCGTAGCCTTGTTTTTCTTTTTTTTGCCATAGAGCAATATCACAAGTGACACGATCGAGATCTTCTTTTATCTCAAAACCTACTTGCCATTTTTGGTTCAACTCATCAGCGCTTAATTCAATGCTTTTGATAAAACCTACATTTGTAATACGACAAGATAAACTCGGCTCTAAAAGATCGATTTCTGCAGAAAACTTGGCATTAGCTGAAAAGACTAACGTTAAAACTAATAAGACTATTAACATAGAAAAACCTCCTTCTCTCCCCCTTCTCAGATGATTTTCTGAGAAGAGAAACTAGAAGGAGGATCTTTTAATTACTGAATTTATATAAAAACAGGTGTGCACCAATCCATATATTTCTCAACCTGACCTCTTACTATTTTAAAGTATAGTTCTTGAAGTGATTTAGTAACCGGTCCAACTGAGCCATCGCCTAGAGGACGATGATCTACTTCGGCAATTGGTGCAATCTGTGCTCCTGTTCCACAGAAAAATGCTTCTTCAGCAATATAAAGCTCAGTTCTATCTATACGGCGAATTTCTACAGGAATACCTAACTCTTCTTTTGCTAGAGTAATAACTGTATCCCTGGTAATCCCTGGCAAAATATCATCTGTTTCAGGAGGCGTAACCAATTTGCCATCTCTAAGTAAAAAGATGTTTTCAGCACTACCCTCTGAAACATGCCCATCATCAGTAAGAACAATCGCTTCATCATAGCCATCATCTAAAGCTTCTGTTTTTATTAATGCAGCATTAGCATAAGCACCATTAACCTTACAACGCATTGGGATAGAGTTATCCGAGACATGCCTCCAGGAGGTCACTTTTGCTCGGAGACCCTTTTGAATATCAAGATAGTCGCCCATATCAGTTGCAAAAATTAAAAAATCATCTTCTAAGCCACTTAGCTTAACACCCACTACAGTACTGCTTTTGTAAACTACAGGTCTGATATAGGCATTACTTTTTTTACCATTCATCTCTAGAAGCTTTCTTGTTAATTCGATCATCTCTTCTACTGAATGTTTTTTATCCATGCGCATTATTCGACAGGAATTTGCCATACGCTCGTAATGCTCTTTAGCCCTGAAAATATACAACTGATTTTTTTCATTCGACCAATAAGCTCTTATACCTTCAAAAACAGCTGTTCCATATAAAAAAGCATGAGTCATAACACTTATTTTTGCCTCTTCTAAGGGAACAAACTCGCCTTGCAAATATGCATATGTCGCCACTTCTTAGCCTCCTTGACTAACATTTCCGTACTTATTCCGTATTAAGTGGCGAAATCCTTCATTTATAAAAGTATTATTTTGCGATATTCTCAAGGAACTAGTTGATCTAACGGTTTGTAATAATCCTTGGAAACTAAAGTTTTATTTTCAGCCTTAATTATATAAGTATTTACTCTAAGACCGTTTTTGCCTTGTCTAAATTTAGAACCTTTTTTTATCTCAAAAGGAATCTCCTCTACCTTTTCTGTTACGATCTTTATATTGTAAGGAAGTTCGGTGCCAAACATCTTACACCAAATCCTATCCCCAATCACCTGAGCTGTTATAAGTACAGAAGATGAATGAGTATTTCTAAAACTAAGATCTAGATAATCAAAGGATACAGCAGCATCTAACCCTGGAGCTATATAAGAAACAGGTGTAGAATGAGGCATTCTTTCAATTATTTGCATATCTGCAAGTAAAGCAAGGTTATAGAGAGTAGAAGACAACTGACAGACTCCACCACCTACATCCTCGGTAATTTCACCTCCAACTAGAGTGGGAGCATCTTTGTAACCAAGTTCTTTTAACCTTGGTCCCACCCAGGCATTAAAAGAGAATTCTTCTCCTGGGTTCAAAATTGTCCCATCTAAAGCCTTAGCTGCTAATTGAAGATTTGATACTCGATTAATATTAGTCGCATCAAATTTTGTGTAAAACTTAGCAACTAGTTCGTTTATACCTAACGAATATAGATATTCTGCCTTTGTTTGGGGTTCAACTATCTTTATAGGCAAAAGATATTCTGTTTCACCTTGTGCTAATTTAATAGGTAACTCAGAAAAAAGTTTTTCATAATCTACTTTTCTGCCATTATTTTCTTTGACTATTTTTACATTATCTAAAACATCAATCTGAAAATGTGCATCTTCTGCCTGAAGAGCAACTTGACTATCTAGGGTCTGTACTAATTTATTAAACTCACCTTCATCTGTAACAAGTGTAATATTGATTACCTTTGGCTCTTTTAATAATCTTCTTCTTGTTTGAAATCGATTAAGAAAATTTCCCTTTGGTAGTGTAGAAATAAGTTCACTTCTCAGCCTTGCATAATCCACTTGGGGGTTTAGTTTGGCTAATTCTAAAACATAAGAACCTCCAGGCCAAAAAAGCTTCACATCTTTTGTTGAAACAGAAGTATTTTCTTTAACAAATTCTAATGCTTGCTCTACATTTAACCCTGATACATTTAATTCCCCTACATATACACCCGCAGGAATTAATGTCTCCTGTTTTTTTTCAATTATTGCCCAGGTAAATAAAAAACTGGCAATACCTACTAGCACTAGTAGTATTATTAAACCAACTAAAGTTAGTCCCTTAGCCTGCCT
>DUTE01000265.1 GCA_012842235.1 Bacillota bacterium | reverse complement strand
TTGGGGTAAAGAAGCATTCCTTCCCATAAAGTCTCAACAAAGATTAGATTAATTCCATGGCCCAATATCCCAAAGGCCTGAGTTTAGAGGTTTTGATCCTTTAGAATTCATTATAACTGAAGCACACAAAAGAAACATAGAGGTACATGCTTGGCTAGAGGTGTTTTTCTCCGGTTATAAAAGGCCAGGTGAGATCTTAGAAAAGCACCCCAATTGGGCTGCTGTAGATATATCTGGTAATGTCCCTGTAAAAGCTGAAGATGACAAATACTTTATTGATCCTGCCCACAAAGAAGCACGAAAATTCCTTATTAATACCTTTGTTGATATGGTTGAAAGATATGACTTAGACGGTCTTCACCTTGACTACATTCGCTACCCCTTACAAACAGAGGTTCCTTATGGCTTTTCTTCATATTCTAAAGAACTATTTACCCAAACTACAGGGCTTGAAGTGCCCAAAAACTCTACTGACAAAAACTGGCAAGCATTTAACAAATTTAAAGAAGAACAGGTTACTACATTTGTCAAAGAGCTAAGAGAAGCTGTTTTGCTAGTCAAGCCTCTTTTAATCTCAGCAGCAGTTTTTCCCGGAAACGATGGCATAGTTAACAAAAACCAAAATTGGCCTCTATGGATTGAAGAAGGATACTTGGATTTTCTTACTCCTATGCTCTATAGCCGTTCTACATCTTTAGTAGAACATTGGATCCAAGATTTGATAGAAGAAATTGGTCCCAAAATACCCTTCTATCCTGCACTTGCTGCTATTAGTATCCCAGAGGGGGACCTTTTAGTTGAACAGACTATGTTAATTCAAAAACACAATCTTGATGGTTTGGCTTTCTTTGCTTGGAATCATTTTAACGATGAACTATTTGACTGTTTAATCAAAGGACCATTTCGTAGCAGAGCCAACCGCTAATAGCTAAAAGGCAGGGGTTACCCCTGCCTTTCTAAATACAATTTTTTATAGGGACCTACAATTCCACTATGTTTGCCTATACAATACTCTCTGTTTGCTCTAATTCTTTTGGTAACAGTTAGCCGAATATTGTGAAAAGCCACTAAAAAAAAGGAAGTTTTCATTATTTGTTGTATAATAACACTGACGAAGGATAAATATGGGGGGTTAAACGTGAAAAAAAGATCTTTCTTGTTGATATGCCTAATGTTAAGCGTTAGTACCTTGGCTTTAGCTGCAACAGAGATTGATGTATGGCTTACAGGCCATAGTAATGAAGAGATGAGGATAATTAAGGAGATTACCGAAACTAGTTTCACTGCTAAAACTGGTATTAAGGTAAACTATACACTCCTTTCTTGGACTGATAATGAAAACCGGTTTTTAATGGCTGCTGCAACTGGAGATGCACCTGATGTAGGTGGCTCTGGCCCTCTCTTCTTACCTGAACTTGGTCTAAGAGGAGCCCTTATGGATTTAACTAATATGCCAGGATTTGACGAGATCTATAAGAGAAGTTATCCTAATTTTTATCGCTCTTTACAGTACAAAGGTCTGACATTTGGTGTCCCATATGATGCTACAGTTACAACTGCTTATTTCCGCACTGACATCTTTAATGATTTAGGTATTCAAAAGATCGATACCTGGGATGAACTAAAACAAGCATTACCTAAACTGCAGGCAAGAGGCTCGAATTTCTGTTTACAATTCCAATTGAATGAGATCTTATACGCTGATGTCAATATGTTTATGTGGCAAAGAGGTGCAGACGATTATACTCCTGATTTGACTGCATCAGGTTATGATTCTCCTGAGTGTATCGCAGCTTTTACAGAGTATACTGAGTTATACACTAAGTATAAAATACCCACAGAGATTCCTGCATTTCAAGCGTTTATCAATGGCGATCTAGCTATGACCGTACAATACCCCTTCTTTTATCAAAACCTAACCCATGCCGCACCACAGATCGCCGGCAAATGGAGTATAGCTGAAGTCCCCGGTACAATTACTGCCGGAAAACTAAACAGAACTACTAATGCTAATGGCAATGCAATTGGCATTTTTGAAAGCTCCAAGAAAAAAGATGAAGCTTGGGAATATATTAAATGGATCACTGACGCCTCTACCCAAATCGAGATCTCTAACCGAATTATGAATACAATCCAGGCCTCTCTCTTTATGCCTAGTAACCGCTCAGCTATTGGCCAAATAAGCCTAAAAAAGGAAGTGGTTGAGCTTTTTAGTACTGCACTAGAAAATGGTAATCGCTCGATCTACGGTTTAGTCGCACCTAGACATCGCCGTCGCTACTTGCAGATGGCTGCACAAAAAGTAATTCTCCAAGGTGAAGATCCCAAAAAAGCTATTCTTGAGGCAGCAGCAGAACACAATTCTGAGATAAAAAAGAAACAAGTGGAATATGATCGTTTTATTAAAAAACTATTAAAACGGTAGAAGCCTAAGTTAAATCTATCTCTAAAGAAACTTTACCTTTAAAACAAAAGCCCAAAAGCCCCTTTTAAAGATTGAAAAATAAGGCTATTGGTACTAACTCCAATAGCCTTATTTTATCTCTATATCTTTGGCTTTTACCAATTATTAAATAAATGATCTAGTTAAAAGAATATGCCTTCTACCCTCGCATCTTGCATCTCATATCCGTTTTAACTATTTTTCTCTCTTTCTAGGTCAACCAAAACCATCTCTGTAATCATCTCTTTTAGAGTAGTTTTTGCCTCCCAACCTAGCTCTTTCTTAGCCAATGAACTATCACCACAAAGAAGCGGTACATCCGCAGGTCTTAAAAACGTAGGATCGGTGACAACATAGTCTCGATAGTCTTTGTTAACTACCTCAAAGGCTAGCTTCACAAGTTCTCTTACAGAATGTGTCTTTCCTGAGGCGATTACATAATCTTTGGGATTGTCTGCCTGAA
>DUTE01000264.1 GCA_012842235.1 Bacillota bacterium | reverse complement strand
GAAGTAAGATCGATAAGAACAGACCAGATTCAGTAAACGAACTCTGGCTAACAAATGTCTCACCTTCTGAGATCGTGGCCAACGGGCCTTATCGACTAGTAAGCTATGTTATGGACCAAAAGGTTGTTTTGGAGAAAAACCCACACTATTGGAGGGTAGATAGATTTGGTAATCAGCTTCCATATTTTGACAAGCTCGAATATTTAATTGTCAAAGATGACGAAGTGAGACTAGCAAAGTTTATGGCCGGAGAAATCGACTATATGGCTATAACTGCTAGAGATTTTCCTATGTTAAAGTCTCGAGAGTTAGCAGGTGGCCCATTTACTGTCTTTCGAGCACAACCTACACAACCAACACCAAGCCCAGTTCATATCGCCTTTAACTTTGATGTCGAAAACAAAGAACTTAGAGAGCTCTTTAGAAACACTGAATTTAGAAGAGCAATGGAATACCTACTTGATAGAGAAAGAATAATTGACGAGGTCTACAATGGCCTAGCAATTCCTGGGGCAGGACTAGTTTTGCCTGCTAATAAGGCCTTCTATAACCCAAAGATTGAAAGTATCTTAAGAGCATATAATCCTCAAAAAGCAAACGAAATACTCGATAGTCTAGGCCTTAAAGATAAAAACGGTGATAAGATCAGAGAATTTACCAGTGGCAAAAATGTTGAATTTACGTTAACTGTGCAAAACTCACCTCAGGATTACCAAGATGTAGCTCTGATATTCAAAGAAGATCTAGAAAAAGCTGGCATTAAAGTAAACTTACAGATACTTGATGGTACTCTTGTCGGTAATATGTTTGGTGCTGGTAACTTTGAAGCAGGAGTCAGAGCTTTTGGTAACCAACCAGATCTCGAACTGAGAAAGGCGATCTGGCAACCAGGGACACAGCTTTATTATTGGCACTATTCAACACTTGATAAGGAAAACTTATTGGCTATTACAAAAAACATGTTTGATTGGGAAAAGAGGCTTTACGATCTTTTTGATCTAGGCTCGATTACAACAGATCAGGCCAAGAGAAAAGTTATCTATGATGAAGTTCAAGAGATCTATCATGACGTTTTACCGGTAATATTTGTCTCTAAAGGGATGAATCTCTTTGGGGCAAGTAAAACCCTTGGTAATGTTTCACAAGACAAAGATGGTATAGTCTACTTCTCAAGTTATACGACATACAGACTTAAGTAATCTCAAGGTGGGGAGAGAGGTAAATTGTTATATTCCATTTCCTCTTTCCCCTTTTTTCTTAAAGTGTCATTAATGTAGGGGTGAGGGTTTTATGTGGGCTTTTATTGTCAGAAGAACACTTATTATGATTCCTATGATGATCCTTGCATCTGTAATCTGTTTTGTCATAATCGAATTGCAACCAGGTGATTTTGTTAGTCAATATCTAGATAATCCAAGAATATCACCGGAGCAGATTAGGCTTCTTAGGGAACAACTTGGCTTAGATAAACCTGCCTATGTAAGATATTTTATGTGGGTAAAAGGGATAGTTACCAAAGGTGACTTTGGTTATTCTTTTGCCTATGAGAGGCCTGTTGGTGATCTTATATGGGAGAGAATGGGTTGGACTGTACTAATTGCTCTTATAACAATTATCTTTCAATGGGCACTAGCAATTCCCATGGGCATCTATTCGGCCCTAAACCCGTATTCCATAGGGGATTATGCTATGACAGTTGTGGGGTTTATAGGGATTTCCATTCCCGATTTCTTTTTTGCTTTGATTTTAATGTATTTTATGCTTAAGATGGGCTCTACTTCGATTGGTGGTTTGTTTTCTGCCCAGTTTATCGGTGCTAGCTGGAGCTTAGCTAAGTTTATCGATCTTTTAAAGCACATATGGGTGCCATTGGTTGTAGTTGGCATTAGTGGGCTTGCAGGGCTTATGCGAGTGATGAGAGGCAATATGCTCGATGTTATTGGCTCTCCTTTTATCACATCCTTAAGAGCATATGGACTAGACGAAAAAACTGTAAAAAGACATGCTGTTAAAAATGCGCTAAATCCAATGGTAAGTATTGCCGGCAGTGAGCTTCCTAACGTCTTTAGTGGCACGATAATAACAGCAATTGTCTTGAATTTGCCGACAATGGGGCCGTTTTTTTACAATGCACTATTAAATCATGACCAATATTTAGTTATGGCTTTTTTGATGTTTATCGCTTTGATCACACAGAT
>DUTE01000263.1 GCA_012842235.1 Bacillota bacterium | reverse complement strand
AATAAAAACTTTAGTTTTGAAATAGTAAACCAAACAGAGATATTTATCGTAGCAAGATTTCAAGGGTTGTAAACATTCGTGAAGAATTATAAAATTACAAGAAAAGCAGAAATTTAGGAGGGGGGCAGGCATTTTAGCCGCTTAATGTGAGAAGAAAAAATAGAACCTGGCTTATTATTGTGGCGATCTTAGTTATTCTCGGCTTAAGTATGGCAAGTAGCTATAATAAACTTGTCAGTCTTAGTGAGTCTGTTGATGCTCAGTGGGGTCAAGTTGAGAACCAACTCCAAGCTAGATATGACAAGATTCCGAATATAGTCAATACGGTAAAAGGGTATGCTAGCCACGAAAAAGAGGTTTTTGAGTCTATTGCTGATGCCCGAGCAAGACTGGCTGGAGCTAAGTCTGTTAATGAACAAGTTGAAGCAGCCAATGAGATGGAGACAGCTTTAGCAAGACTACTAGTTGTAGTAGAAAAATATCCTGATCTTAAAGCCGATCAGCAATTTAATCAATTAATATTTGAGATTTCTGGTACAGAAAATCGAATAGCAGTAGAAAGAATGCGTTATAATGAAGCTGTAAGGGACTATAATAGCAAGGCTAAAAAATTTCCAACAGTGTTTATAGCAAATATGTTTGGTTTTGAAACTCGTACTTACTTTGAAGCTGCAAAAGGTGCTGAAGTTGCACCTAAAGTAGAGTTTTAGTTTAGAGATTTTAAGTAGGATGGAGGGATGTGAAGGGACTAAAGCAGTAGTTTCTTCACAGAGTAACAACTATGAAAAAATCAGCAACAATCCTTTTGGTGCTGCTTTTATCTTTAAGTACAAGTGTTTTTGCTCTTTCACCAATACCCGGTACAAATGTTCATGACTATGCTCATATTTTAGGTAACACTAGAGAACTTGATCAAAGAATAGAAACACTCTACGAAAAAACCGGTGTGGAGATGGCGGTAGTAACAGTGCCTAAACTTGAGGATGAAAGTATAGAGCTTTTTTCTGTGAAGCTTTTTGAACAGTGGGGCATAGGAAAAAAAGGTGTAGATAAAGGCCTACTTTTAGTTATTTCGTTAGAACCACGCCTAATGCGACTAGAGGTTGGTTATGGTTTAGAGGGGGCGTTGCCCGATTCTTTTGTTGGGTTAAAACTTCAAGAACTAGTTGCTCCTTCTCTAGCAAAAAATAGTGTTTCCGGTTTAATTGAATATGTTAGTGTCTTAGAAGGGCGCATTATAAGTCAAGGCGATGCAAGCTTGAGTGCTAAAGACCAAGTCCAAACACACACAGAAAGAAAACAAAACTCCCTAGGTGGGTTAATCCTGTTTTTGCTCATAGTGGTGTTTGTTTATGTAGATTATCGTTTTACCGGAGGGTTTATTTTGGGCTCTCTTCTAGGCTCGTCACAAAGACGATATTACCGAGGCTCTTCTCGTTCAGGTTCGAATAGGAGTTCTTCTGGAGGCCGAAGTCGCTATGGTGGTGGAGGCAAAAGCGGGGGCGGTGGAGCTTCGTCTGGGTGGTAAATTAAACTGGCCTAACGTTTATTTGAAAAACGGTAGGCCAGTTGTGTTTTTAAAATTAGTGCAAACAATCGCTGCGGAGTTTTTAAAATCAATATAATCGAAGCAAAAAAAGGAAAAAATTATTTTGAGACGAACAAAAATATTAAACAGGCAATGTTTTAACGTCTGTCTCTAATAAGATAAAGGGGATGAAGGGGCATGAAAAACAAAAGAGTTTTTCTGGTTTTGTTACTGTCATTGACTGTGCTTCTTACTGGTTGTAGTTTGTTCGGTGGGAAAAAAGGTACTCTAAATGTGACTGTAAAAATTGATGATGGCACTCCAATTGCCAATCTTGAATTAGTCTTAAAAGACTCAAAAAAAGATTTACAAAAAGTGAAAACAAATGCTGAAGGTTTTGCAGCCTTTGAGCAAAAAGCCGGGGATTACAAAGTTGAAGGGACTCTAAAAACCGATAGTGGTAAAGAGTTTACCATCTCTGAATCGGTTCGCATTGAGGGAGAGAAGACTAGTTCAAAAGATATTAAAGTAGCAAATGTAGGTATTATAGAAGTAAATGTTAAAGACAAACATGAAAATGATTTAGGCGAAGCTAAGGTCGTATTAAAAGATGATCAAGGTAAAGAACTAGCAACAAAAGTTACAGATAGTGCGGGTGTTGCATCTCTGGTTGTAGAAAGTGGACTTGAGTATTT
>DUTE01000262.1 GCA_012842235.1 Bacillota bacterium | reverse complement strand
GGTTTATAACAGGTAAATCAGGGTAGTACTTAGAAAGGTCATAGCGATCTGTAAGAGAGTCGCCGATAAAGACAATAGGATTATCAGGGATCTCTTCTGTACTATACAATTCGACTTTATTTGCCCAATAAGAACCACGGGCTTGAATAATCTCATAAGGAATCTTTGTCGGTGATGTTTTTTCATAGAGTTCAGTGGCAATTTTGTTTCCTAGTGGTACATAAATAGGCAGATGGTATGCAGAGCGTGTCTCCACAGCAAACTGTAAGGCCTTCGAAAGCAAAAGTGATTCTTCGTACAGTTCTTCAACCTCAGGGGTAAGGGCTTGGATTCTTTGGGATTTGCGGTATTCCCGTTGGCCAACACGCAAAAGATTCCTTGTTTCACTAGCAAGCGGTTTAATCTCTTCGTATTCTAGAGTAATTAGACCATAATAGTCTTTGTCCATTAAACTATAGAGCTCTGAGACAAAAAAGTCTTCAAAGACTTGCTCTTTTTCGGTAGTTTCTACAGAAAACAGGTTCAGAGAACAGTAGAGAGTGTTATCTGTTTTAATGAAAGAAGAGTACTCTGTATCAATTAAAGAGCCAGTAGTTTGAGGAAAATTAATCGGTTTTACTAAGGTTGTTTCAAACGAGAGCGTGGTTTTTTCACCATCTAGTTCTAACAAAGCCTGGTAATTTTTGTCATCAACTACCGGAGAAGACATAGAAAAGAACTCTCCTACCCATGAATTATCTTGAGAGTTTCCCTCAACATCGAACATAGCTAAGTTGTAAGTCGCTGCAACTATACCACCATTTTCTTTAAATTGCCTAAGTGGTTCTTTGATACATTCATCGATAGCACTTGTAGATACAAAAACAACTGCATCTAAAAACTGTAAAGCATCATCATGTATATACTCGCTATCGACAATTAATACAGGTAAGAAAGCTCTATCAAAAGCGTCATAAGCTTTTTTTAGAATAAGTTCATAGTTTTGTTCACCAAGTAAAAGTTCTGTGTTGCGGTCTTTGATTATTCCTATCCCCATACTTAAATCCGCTGCCCAAGCCATAGAGCTAAGTAAGAAAAAAAGCGAAATAATAAACACAATAATTGTAGACTTTCTGTTTATGTTCATAAACATCTGTAGCAAAAAGCACTATCTCGTTAATAGTGGGTTGCTACATTAAAGTCACCTTCCTTTCCAAATAATGGTTAACAAGAAATTAATTTTAGAAATACTATCATTGTTAGGTTATATAAGTACTTTGATTTAGAAATAGGAGTTCCTTCTTGCGGATAAGCTATTTTAGGAATAATATAACTTCTGTCATAGAGCATTGAGCTTAGATCCGCATAAATATATACCAATCCTTCTTGAAAGGAGGCCTACCGATGGCTGAGGCAGAAAATAGTTCCTCTGCAGCAACATTGTTTTTAATATTAATTCTACTTGTGATAATGACAATGAGTGATGGTCTATGGTAAACTTATCAACCGCGTCACATGACGCGGTTGTTTTTGACAAGAAAATCATGAAAACAAGTTTGTAAATCAAACAGCTGCTATTATAATACTTCAAAATACATCGCCACAATAACCCTAAATTATTTCATGTTCTAAAAAGGAGTATGCTGATTTATTAAGAACAAGTAAATTAACAAAAGTTAACAGATAACACATAGAAAACTTAAAAAAGGTGAGTCAAGTCCATATTTATGTGTAAAATCCTAGATACAATGTTTCAGTTAGGTTTTATCTTGAGTGAGAGTTAACCAGAGCAGTTTACATAGAATGACAAGAGCAAAAGTGAAACGTCTCTTGTCATTCTATGTAAACTGTCCTACCATAAAACAACCTCAAGATAAATCAGATCACAGCAGGATCGAAATCCAAGTATTTCTTGTTTGTAGAAAGCCATTCTTCATTCTTATCCATCAATAATGCACCTATAATTCGAATAGCAGAAGCTTGATTTGGGAAAATACGGATTACTCGTTCTCGGCGGCGAATCTCTTCGTTTAACCTCTCTAGACAGTTAGTGGTTTTCAGTCTACGTTGAATATTTTCTGGCAGCTGCAAAATTTGAATTGCATCTTCAAATCCGTCATCAAGTATTTCACAAGCTTTGCTTAGCTTTGGATTAGATTCGTACTTTTTTATAAAGATATTTTTTAACTCCCTAGCACTTTCTACACTAGACATATGAAAGATAGCCTTTATTTCATCTTTAATATGTTTTTCTGTTTTCTTTGGCATACTGTCAAAGATATTCCTGAGAAAATGCGCCTGACAGCGTTGCCAAGTCGACCCAGTAAAGCATTGACGAATAGCTTGTACTAAACCTGGATGTGCGTCTGAAATAACGTATTTTGGGCGGCTTAGATCGCGTTCTTTAAGGTAGTTAAAAAAGTCTGCCCATGTATTAGCAGTTTCTGATTTAGATAAGTAGAGTCCGATTATTTCTCTTCTGCCGCTATCTGATACGCCGATAGCAATATGACAACTCATAGAGATTACCCGTTCGGCTTCTCTGATTTTCAAATATAGAACATCAACTATCAAGAATGGGTAGCTCATATCTTTCAAACTACGATATCGCCACTGTTCGACAATAGGATCGAGTTGCTTAGATAGGTTTGAAACAAATGATTTGGAAACAGTTTCCCCACAAAGAGCTTCAACTGCTTTGGAAACTTTGCGTGTTGAAACTCCCTGAATAAACATCTCCATCATAGTAATTAGCAAAGCTTTTTCGTTACGCTGATATTGTTCAAATATCGTGGGGGAAAAGTTTCCATCTCGTGTACGTGGAACACGAAGTTCTAATCTGCCAATCCTAGTAGTAAAGTCTCGATTGTAGTACCCATTTCGGGAACTCTGCCTGCTATCGCATCTTTCATAGTCGTTTGCTTTTATATATTCAGTTCTTTGTTGTTCCATTATCTGGTTAAAAACAGTAGTTAGTACATTCTTTGCTAATTCATTTGCAGCACATTGAGCAATTAATGTTTGAATTTGATCTGAATCAATAGTAATATTGAGTTGGGTCATTTCTTAACATCCTTTCGATTTGTTTTTTCTCCTAAAAACATTGTATCGCAAAGGCTAAGTTAATGGCCCATTTTATTTTCCTTTTTACACAATTATATGGACGTTATCAAAAGGTGGGAGTACTAGTGCGAAAAACAAGTTTAGTTTTGCTTTGTTTGTTTCTTCTTTGTTCTTTAGCTACAGCAAAGACTACTCTAAATGTTTGGGTTACTGGACATAGCAATGAAATATTATCTGTTATGAAAGAAGTAATTGATAGCAAATTTTCCCCTCAATTTGATGTTGATGTTGTTCTTACTGGACTTAGCTGGGCTGATAATGAATCAAAGTATCTGCTTGCAGCCGCATCAAATGATGTTCCTGATGTGGGTTCAGCAGGCGCTTTGTTTTTGCCAGAATTGGGTTTGAGAGGTGCCTTAGTTGACCTAAGAACAATGCCTGGTATCGATGAGGTTATTACAAGAGCTTCTCCTGGTTTTTATCGCTCTTTAACCTATGAGAACGCTATTTTTGGTATACCTTACTATTCGTCTGTTACTTTGGCTTATTATCGTGATGATATCTTACAAGACCTTGGTTTAGGTGAGATAGATACTTGGGAAGACCTTAGACGTGTTTTACCTAAAATGCAAGCAAGAGGAAGTAATTTTGCCTTAGAGTGGTATCTAACTAATACGGTTTACTCTGATATCAATGCTTTTATGTGGCAAAACGGTGGAGATGATTATACACCTGATCTAAGCCGCTCTGGTTATGATCTACCTGGAAGTATTAAGGGTTTTAAGGAGTTTTGTGAACTATATACTAAGTATAATATTGCCAATGAGTTACCACAGTTTATTGGTTTTACTACTGGAGAAATCGCCATTTTAAGTTCTTCACAAGGTATGTATGCTAATCTAAATAATGCAGCACCACAATTAAAAGGGAAATGGAGTCTAAGACCATACATTGGTACAATGTATCAAGGCGAATTAAATCGAAGTGCCACTGGAACCGGTTGGTCTTTAGGCCTTTTTAAGGGTTCTAAGAACAAAGAATTAGGTTGGGAGTTCATTAAATGGTTTACTTCTGAAGAGATCCAATCGGAGATAGCTAATAAAGTCATGGAGCGTATACAAGGAAGCTTTTTCTTACCAGCTCACTTAGAATCTATTACGAAACTTCCATTGCCTGAGAATGATCTTCAAACTCTTATTTCTCAACTAAAAGTTTCTAAAGCCTCGTTATTTGGTTTAGTTTCACCTAATAACAGAAGACGTTATTTACAGTTTGCAGCTCAAGAAGCTATTCTACAAGGTGTAGATCCAGAAGTTGCTATTCGCAAATATGCTGCAGAACACAATGTGGAAATTAAGCGGAAACAAAATGAGTACAAACGGTTTATAGAAAAACTAAGGAAAAACTAATTGATGATTCCACTGCAAAAAAAGACCCTATTTTTCTAGAAAAATAGGGTCTTTTATCAATCGTTAAGCTTATTTAGCTTTTACTTTAGCCAGCTGATCTAAGAATCGTTTGTACTCAATTTTCCGACGATCCATTTCATCATTCATTTGGCTTGCAGCTTCTTTTGTTGCAGCTAGAGGACTTACGCCCTGTTGGATACATTTTTGAATAGCAAAATCGACAAAACGATAAAGAACACCACTAGTAGGTG
>DUTE01000261.1 GCA_012842235.1 Bacillota bacterium | reverse complement strand
CCCAGTATTTTCTATTGTTTGTATTTGGAGTAGAGCCCATGGTAAATGAATTGATTGTGGTCTTTAATTGTGCTATTTGCCAATGTTTGGGGATATTGCCGATCCATTCTATACTAGAGTTCTGATAACTTTGATAAGTTTTATGTTTCACATCTACTGCCCCCTATAAGAAGCATTTTGCAAAAATTATTTCCTACCATTCATTGATTGGCATTATAGGCGGGTGTTATTCACGTTCAATACAGGAGTTCCAAGTTAATACTAATTACTCCTTGTTTTGTAATAGGCAACTTAGATTCAAACTGAAATATCAATAGATAAAAATCTGCTGTAAATGGCTTAAGACATTCATATCCTTAATAATGTACATAAAACCGGTAAGAGTATTGAGCTGAGTAAAAAACCAATTTTGTTAAGGGAAAGCTATAATAGTGTATTGGGTGATAAAGCTTCGTAGTGATAATAGGTTCTAACAGGGGGAAGATTTTTATAAAAAATGTTGACCGAAGCCTCAATAAGTGCTAGTATGTAATTACGGAAACACGGTAACTCGGTAAACCAGAACAAAAGAGGGGGGCCAAAATGGACGAAGAGATTCGTTTACTAGAAAAGGAAGTAAGTGATCTCAAGCAGACATTAGCAGATTTTACAGTTTTGGTTCGCTATATTCTTAAAGAAATTGTGAATAACAAACATACCACAGAAGGCTTCAACGAAGAAGTGAAAAAAGAACCAAAAATCACTTGGGAAACGCAGACTGATTTTTCAGATGAAAAACTAGGCAGAATTAAGGAAGATTTCCAGAGTCAATTTAGGGAACAGGGTTTTTCCGATGAACAGATCAAAACAGCACTTAAAAGTATTGAAAATCTAGCAACCATATATTTTGATAATTTGCCCAATGAATCTGAAGAGGATGTAAAGTTAAAAAATGTAATTTCCCAAGAATTAGGGAAAAATATGGAGGCAAAAGGTGCAGATGTTGGTGTAGTTATAGCATCTGAGCTAATTTTAGACAAGAGTTACCATGCTTTTTTTCAAGTTGACACAGACAAAGCATTTCTTACACTAGATACTCATGCTGCCGCAGATTTCTTTGGTGTTTTTGCTAATGAGCAAAGGCTAAACATTTTAAGAACCTTATTTGAGCATGAAGAACTAACAGCACAACAATTACAGGAAAAAACCGGTATCCCTGCAGGAGGACAATTCTACCATCATCTTCGGGAGATAGATTCAGCAAATTTATTAGCAGAGACTAAAAGAGGTTGCTATGCTCTTAGCACAATTGGTCGAAGTTTAGTAGCTCTAATATTTACCTTAGCAAGATCAGTAACTTATGATGGTGCTAAAGATGTTTCACTTTTGGCTAATATGCTAGCTGGATTGAGTAAATTTGACATCGATAGTTTATCAAAACAAACTGAATAAGATATTATCAAAAACCTATACTCCTAAAGGGTTAAAGATCATCTTAAAATAGGGTGATTCTTTAACCCTTTTTTTGATTTGTTAGGAATTTAAATCTACTAAGGGATAAAACATATTAGCTAAATTTAAGGTGTTAATACGTCTGCTAGAGTCAACTAACTCTAATTAACTATATTGCCTTAATTCTAAGCTAAAACACTAAAATAAAGCATCGTACTTTAACTTCACGGATGTTATTTTGAAATTAGAGGAGGTAAGGTAAATGGTTAAATCCGTCAGTGGCGATGTGAAAAACCCCAAACCTAAAACTTCCAAAGTAGAAAAGAAAGGTCCTAAAACTACACCTAAGAAAGAATCTAAATGAAACATAAAAATAGTGGGTTAACCCACTATTTTTATGTTCTTCTACAAATAAATATAATTGTACAAGACCAACTATAAAGACTCAATATCTGAATGCATCTAAGACAAAGAAGGTATTTAAAACTTTTTGCGGAAGCAAAAGAAAGAGTCACTATTAATCAATTGATTACAAAAAGTTTATTCTCCTAGATAGGGAAATAAAGTCCAATGGGGAAATAAATAGATAAGCAATCATTTTGATATAGGGGGATTTATCTGTGAGTAAAAAGAATTTATGGGTTTTAATTTTAGTTGTTTTATCTTCAATCTCTCTTTGTGCTGCTCAAAAAATTGAAGTCTGGGAAGTTGGTTATGCTAATGAGTCGATAAATATAATAAAAGACTTAATAGCTGAAGATTTTACTCCTAAGACTGGCATTGAAGTAGAGATAAGCAACTTCCCTTGGGAAGGAATGTTTAATAAAGTTCTTTTAGCCATGGCTTCTAACTCAACGCCAGATATTATTGCTGGTGCTCCAGATCATTTAGTTGAGTATGGTGTTAGAGGTGGCGTTTTGGATCTTAGAGAGCATTTTGGTGTTGAAAGGGTTAAAGCTGTAGAAAAGAATCTTTACCCTGGTACAACCCAAGCTCTAAATTTCCGCGGAAATACTTTTGGTTTTGTGGAAACAACAGGTGTAATTACAGGTTACTACAGAACAGATATACTCAGTGAGCTAGGTATGTCTATTCCTAAGACTTGGAACGATCTCCATAGTATGTTGCCAAAACTCCAAGCAAGAGATATGAATGCAGGTTGGGGTTATGGTGGTATAAACGGTGGCCCACAGTGGGGTTCTTATCTTATGATCAAGCAAAATGGTGGCGGCTGGGTTGATGGAGAAACCTTTAAGAGTCTCCTTTTAGAACCAAATTCCCTTCAAGGTTTTGCAAATTATGTTGAACTATTTACCAAATATGGTATGCCTAAAGAGGGTGTATCTTTTCAGATGTTTAAAACAGGTGAGTGGCCTGTTTTACTGGATATAAGTGCATTTTATGCTAATGTTTATATGGCTGCTCCTGAGATAAAAGGCAAATGGAAAGTGGATTTAGTTCCTGGAACAGTTCGTTCCGATGGTACAGTTAGCCATGAAAGCTTTATGGGTGGAACTACTTTAGGTATAGCTAGAGATACAAAAAACAAAGAAGCTGCATTTAAGTTCTTAGAATGGTATCTTTCTGATGAGACTCAAAGTAAATTTGTCAAGATGGTACCTGAGAAGATGCCTGGTGCAATGATCTTTTCTGGTAATATAAAGGCAACTCAGGCACTACCAATGCCACAAGAAGATAAACAGAAGTTTTATGAGCAACTAAATAACTCTTTAGCTTTTAGCTATTTCCCAGGTGGAGCAGCAGTTCAAAGAGAGTTAAACTTTGCAGTTCATAATGTTTT
>DUTE01000260.1 GCA_012842235.1 Bacillota bacterium | reverse complement strand
TTTTAGTCTCTAGTACCTTAACAGCCTGTCTGTTCTTACTTGCAGACTTTGCACTCCGTGTGTATAATGTTAAGGTATTTATCAAAACATTATTGCCAAGGAGTATTACTTGACGGGACATATTAGCGAGGATATAATAAAGAGGTGATTGTCTGGCTTAGGAACCTCTCTTTTAACTTCAGTGGCTGCCTAGCTGTCTAGCTGCCCGTATTATAGACGTTTATTGAGCTAAAGGTAGCATATTGCGAGGTGACCAGATAATGCGTGATTTTAAGATTAGTGTTTCCAATCTTCGTTCAGGTCAGAGTAAGTCTTTTAACTATACTGTACCTGAGAAGCTTTGGCATTTACCAGAGGAAGATATAGAGATTGTCAAACCAATCCAAATAGATGGTATTTTAACACATGCTGGTGATTTTTTTCTGCTAAAGCTTAAAGTACAGACACGAATTAGGTTAAAATGCACACGCTGCCTCGAAGAATTTGAAAAAGATTATCTTCTTGATATTGAAGAGCAACTGCGCCATGCAGATCACGAAGATAATTTAGAAGAGTTAACAGATGACGAAATACTTTATTCTACTTTTTTAGGGCAAGAGATTGATATCCAACAGATTGTTGTTGAACACCTGGTTTTAAATTTACCTCTCAAGAGGTTATGTAAAATAGATTGTCAGGGTCTTTGCCCAATATGCGGACAAGATCGAAATCTTAGCCATTGTAACTGCGAAGAAGATATTGTCGATCCAAGGTTGCAGGCTTTGAAACAATTATTAAAAGAGAAAGACTATTCGTAGGAGGTGTAGACAATGGCAGTACCAAAGAGAAGAGTTTCGACTACGAGAAAATTAAAAAGACGTACAAATTGGAAATTAGATAAACCTTCGTTTAACATCTGTTCAAACTGTGGTAGCCCAAGACTACCCCATCGGGCGTGCGTAGAATGTGGCACATACAAAAATAAACCTGCAAAAGCTTCTAAGTAAAAAAACAAACACCGAGCGTAATGCTCGGTTTTTTTATTGCCAACATGTAGGCAATCTTAGCTTTCTAAAGGTAAACCAGCAAAGAAAAGGTTTTATTCCTTCAAAAGGTTAATATTTTTATTAAAGAAGTTATTTTATAAGGGGCTTTTTCAAATGGAAAACAAAAAAACCATAATTATGCTAATGATAATGATTGGCATTACCTTCTTTGTAGTTTTACAAATGATCTTTAGCTGGCGAGGAATCGATATAACCGAGATAACTCTAAGTCCAGATGAAAAATATAAACTAGTGGTCTATACAGTCTCTCAAAAAGGACGTGCTCCAAAAGTTAACATATCTTTGTTACCTATCAATCAAAAAATAAGCAATGAAGGCAATGTTTTTGTTGCTAATGATATAAAACCCTGTGATATCGATGTTTGCTGGGTAGATAATAATTACTTAATTATTAAATATATCAATGACAAAGAGCATATAATTAAAAAGATATTCCAACTTTATGACATTGAGGTAACATACCAAAAAAGTTCAGCTCTCTAACTCCTTAATGTGTAAATTGTCAAACATTCAAGTTTCTCAAAAGACTCTTAGTCGTAAATTTAATAGAAATAGAAAATTGGTTCTAGCTTTGATCTGTTTTTAAGAAGATATCTAGGTAAAAAGGAGGGGAATAAATTGCTTTTTGACTTTTTAGACAAATTATCAGCCGACCTAGAACCATATCTATCGAAAATTTTCAAAATCGCTAGTGTAATTATAATAATAATGGCTCTACTTAACGGCCTTTTAATTGCAAGTAGAACCTCTAGTGTATTTACGTTTATCTCTTTTATTACTGTTTTTGCTAAGGGTGTATTAATTTCTTTTTTGTTTTTAGTAATGGGGGTAGTTATCGAGAAAGTGTTTGAGATTCATCAACTACTAATTGAAGAGCAAACCATGAAGGAAACTTTGAAGAAAGAGGCAGACTCATCAAATTATGAAGAATAAGATTGTGAGTTTGGTTTTTGTGCCCAAGGTATCCACTTCTTTAGAATTTGTTAAAAACTGCAATAAGAGGCTAAGGGCATAGGCTATTGCTCGGTAATCAACCGTGCAATAGCTTTTTTATTAAAGAGTTTGCCAATCGCTAAAGAAAATGCTAGTTTTAGAGAAAGAATCTCCATTAAACAGAGTGTGTTTGAGAGACATTTATGTGTAAATATTAAACAAACTAAGACTACTAAGGCTAAGGGAAAAGCAGCTTTTTTTACTTGCCAGAGCTACTTATATAAGCTATACTAAACAGTAGGTATTAGTACGTGGTAACATATCTTTTAAAAGGGGGAGGGTCATTATGTCGCGCTTACCTAAAAAGGAGCGGCAATCTCGTCTGTTGGAAAAGATAAAAGAGGATCCTTTTCTAACAGATGAGATTCTTGCGGAAAAATTTAATGTATCGATCCAAACAATTAGGCTCGATCGTCTAGAGTTAGGTATCCCAGAGGTAAGACAAAGAACAAAAAACTTAGCAGAAAAAGCTTATTCTCAAGTTAGATCCTTACAAAGCAGAGAGATAATCGGTGAACTTGTCGATCTAAACCTAGGCCATGATGCTATAAGTTTGATGGAAGCCCAATCTGAGATGGCTCTTAGCAATACTGGTATTATTAGGGGACACTATATCTTTGCTCAAGCTAATTCATTAGCAGTGTCTCTTGTTGATAGTGAGGTTGTTTTGACAGGCTCAGCTAATGTGTATTATCATCGTCCTGTAAAAGTAGGCGAAAGATTAATAGCTAAAGCAAAAGTTAGGGAAAAACGAAAAAATAGCTTTGTTATCGATGTGGAAACCCGCATCGAAGATGATAAAGTTTTTAGTGGCGTTTTTATTGTATTTGCTCTAAATCCTAAGGATATGGAGGTATAGCCATGAAGATTGCCTTAGATGCAATGGGTGGCGATAATGCCCCTTTAGCAGTTGTTGAAGGCGCACTCCTAGCTCGCAAACTTTGGGGGATAGACAGTATTTTAGTTGGTGATGAAAAAGAGATTAGACCTATATTGTCTGCAGCTAAAGAAGATATGGAGATAGTCCATGCTTCAGAGGTTATTGGATTTGATGAACACCCAGTTAGGGCTATGAGACAGAAAAAAGATGCATCAATCGTTGTTGCTGCTAATTTGGTTAAGGAGAAAAAGGCAGCAGGCCTAGTTGGAGCAGGCTCTACTGGAGCTGCAATGGCAACAAGCCTTCTTACTTATGGTCGTATACGTGGCATAGACAGACCGGCAATTGCCTTTCCTATGCCTACACTTAATGGCATGAGTCTTGTATTAGACGGTGGGGCAAATCCTGAAGCTAGTGCTATCAATCTTGTAGATTATGCTCTTATGGGCAGTATATATATGGAAAAAGTACAGAGAGTAAAAAATCCTAAGGTTGGGCTAATTAACATTGGCGAAGAGGAGATTAAAGGGACGCCAACAATTATTGAGGCCTACAAAATCTTGAAAAATAGCGATCTTAATTTTATTGGTAATGTAGAAGGTCGTGACATAACATCAGGTGTAGCCGATGTTTTAGTGTGTGATGGTTTTGTTGGTAATATTATTCTCAAATATACAGAAGGATTAGCAAAAGGGCTTTTTACATTAGTTAAAGATGCCATGCTTTCTAATTTTAAAGGCAAATTAGGTGCTCTACTTGTAAAAAACAATCTAAAACATGTAAAAAGTATGATGGATTATTCTGAATATGGTGGTGCTCCTCTTTTAGGACTGCAAAACACTACTATTATTAGTCATGGTAGCTCAGATAAGAAAGCCATAGCCAATGCTATAAGGGTAGCCTACGAGGCCTATGTTAATGAGATTACAAAAACAACTATGGAAGCCTTAGAAAAGAGGTCTGATTCATGAAAGACTCCTCTAAGATAGGAATATTAGGTATAGGAGCATATGTACCTAAAAGGATTTTAACAAATAATGATTTAGAGGAGCTTGTAGATACCTCTGATGAATGGATACAGACAAGGACAGGAATAAAACAAAGACGTATAGCTGATGCATCAGAAGCTTCTTCTGATTTAGGAGCTATAGCGGCAAAACAGGCTTTAGATGATGCTAAATTAAATCCGGAGGATATAGAGGCAATTGTTACTGCAACCTTAAGTCCTGACTACATCTCGCCTGCAACGGCTTGTCTGATTCAGAGCAAAATAGGTGCCCATAATGCAGCTGCATTTGATTTAGGTGCAGGCTGTTCAGGTTTTGTTTACGCACTTACAGTGGCTTATGGTTTGGTCTTGGCTGGCTTTAAAAAAGTCTTAGTAGTTGGTACAGAGACGACAAGTCGTTTTGTCAACTGGCAAGATAGGAGCACCTGTGTTTTGTTTGGCGATGGCGCAGGGGCTGTAGTTGTTGGCGAGGTTAAAGCTGGGGGAATTTTAGGTTGGGATATTGGTGCTGACGGGACTAATTTTGATGTTTTAAAGATCCCAGCTGGCGGCTCAAGAGAACCACTTTCGGCTTTAAATATTCATCAACAACGGCAGTATATCTACATGAATGGGGCAGAGGTATTTCGTTTTGCAGTGAGAGTAATACCTAAAACAAGTCAAAAAGCCCTATTGAATGCGCAAGTTCAACCTGATGATATAGACTGGATGATACCACATCAAGCTAACACACGAATAATTAATGCTGCAGTAGAATCTTTAGGTATTGCTAAGGAGAGCGTTGTTGTCAATCTTGACCGTTATGGTAACACTTCAGCTGCTTCCATCCCTATTGCTTGGGTAGAAGGTATTGAGGAAGGTAAAATAAAAAGAGGTCACAAACTTCTCCTTGTTGGCTTTGGTGCCGGGCTTACCTGGGGTTCTATGGTGCTTGAGTATTAGGAGGGACAAAATGAAGACTGCAGTAGTCTTCCCGGGACAGGGAGCTCAATATGTAGGTATGGGCGAGGCTTTTTTTCGGGAAAGTTCTAAAGCCCAAAACATACTCAAAGAGTGCCAACAGGGGTCAGAATTAGACTTAGAAAATCTGATAAAAAAAGGTCCTGAAGAGGTCTTGGCTCAGACAGAAATAACCCAACCAGCAATCTATGCTACATCTCTTGCTATATATAGTTCCTTAGAGATAATACCTGATTATCTTGCAGGTTTTAGTCTTGGTCAATATTCAGCCCTTGCAGCAAGTGGTGTTTTTTCCCCTGCCCAAGGAGCAAGGTTATTGAGATTAAGAGGAAAGTTTATGCAAGAAGCTGCTTCTTCA
>DUTE01000259.1 GCA_012842235.1 Bacillota bacterium | reverse complement strand
TTAGGTCCTATTTGAAGTTGAATCGATAGATCCTTTGTACCACTAGCACCATCGTCAACACCAGCAAAAAGCACCTTACCATTAAATCTTACTCTCTTTGTTGCTACTTCGTCAATTTCTGTAATTAATTGTTGGAACTCTGCATCAAGCTTAGCTAAATCTCCTTTAGTTAAGTCATCGTCATAAGTTCCATTTGCTGCCTGCAAAGCAAGGGTTCTCATTCTCTGTAGCATGTCATGAACTTCGATAAGTCCACCTTCTGCTGTCTGAATAAGAGAGATACCGTCTTGTGCGTTGCGAACAGCTTGATTTAGACCATTGATCTGGGCTTTCATCTTCTCAGAGATTGCAAGACCTGCAGCATCATCAGCAGCACGGTTAATTCTAAACCCAGATGAAAGTTTTTCTAAAGAAAGACCCATAGCTTTGTCTGTCATACCTAATTGACGCCAAGAATTTAAGGCGCTTACGTTTGTGTTTATACGCATTCTTTTTAACCTCCTTTTAATTGCAGGTAGAGTTTAGATGAATCTCACCTACTACTCCTTTAGTCGGCTAAAAACGCATATTTTTAAAGAATCTTTTCCCGGCAAAATCGCCTATATTTGATAATTATAGAGGTTTATAATCATTTTCCTCCACTTTCCATACCCAAAGACTCATCTTGTGCTAAAAACCCGTTTAATGTTATTGGTTTAATGCTTTTCTCGTATACTCCGATTCCAAAGCTACGTTATTCGCGCATATTGGGCACTTTGACCACTGCCTATCGTATCCCCGCTTTGGCATTTTGATTCTAAAGCCCTACTATTTGTTACTGTTGTTAAACTCGTTCTTTTTTGTCCCAAGATTCTTCAAGCCTACTCTTATTAACCAATTGTTAGCAACGTCTCTTCCCTCTTTACACACTTTCCCTTTTCTTTTCATCGATATTTCTAAATTGAAGCAGCCTTTTTCTAAGCCCTAGTGAGGAGACTGCTCCTATAACAGCTAATATTAACCACAGAGATAGAGCACTATCCCAACCAATACTCTCTACTAAGTAGCCTGTAAGTGGTCCAGCTATAGCTGAGCCTACATAAGATAAGAAATCTAAAAACCCAGCGATAGTCGAAACTCTCCCTGTGCTTGCAAGCCTTATGGGAATAAAGGATATAAGAACTGTGTTTGCACCATAGGCAAAAGCACCAGCAAGGCTTATTAAAATAGCTATAGCCTGACCGTCTAAATTAGTGCCAAATATTAGTGAAGCCCAACTTAGACCACTTAAAAACAACAGAATTGCAAAAGACAAACTATCATCCTCTTTAGTGAGTTTTTCACTAAAACCAGCAAGAAACATGCCAAAAAGACTTGCAATTGGTATTAAGAGTGCCTTTTGGGTAGCTGCTTCTTCGGAAAATCCAGCATATTCAACTAGTAGTGTGGGAGCCCATAAAGATACACCATCTTTAATGATCCCTTGGGTTAAAGTGCAAACAATGAGAAGAAAAAAGATCTTA
>DUTE01000258.1 GCA_012842235.1 Bacillota bacterium | reverse complement strand
ATATATCAAATTTAGGTCTCTTAGTATTTAAATCCAAAAGCTGGCCTACCTTAAGGCCAGCTTAGAAGAGTATTTTTCTCCTCTTTTAAATAAAACAAATGAACTATAAATTAGCTAAGGGTGAATCTTGACAGTCACATTTACTTTCCATTCCCATATCTTCTATCATTGCCATAATAAGTTTTTTTACGTTGTGAATATTCTCTTCAAAGACCTTCAATACTGATTGATGATCAACTGGTGGTATGTCGTCTCTTCCTTCTAACCCTGCATCGTAGTCTGTTATTAAAGCTACATTCACATAACAAATACCTAACTCTTTTGCTAAAATCCCTTCAGGATACTGGGTCATATTGATAACTTGACCACCAATTTGTGAAAAGAATCTACTCTCTGCTCTTGTAGAAAAACGTGGTCCATTAATAACAATAATCGTTCCATTAGGATGAATTGTAATGCCTAATTCTTTACCTTTTTGATAAGCAAGATCTGTTAAATGTGGGCAATAAGGATCTGCTGCAGTTAAATGATTGACATTTGGGCCCTCCAAAAAAGTATCTTGCCGACCGCTTGTCATGTTGATGAACTGATCACTTACAACAAAGTCTCCAGGTTTAAATTCAGGCACAAGGCTTCCTGCTGCACAAGGCCCGATAATCTCTTTTACCCCTAGCTTTTTCATTGCCCAGAGATTAGCTCGATAATTGATTTTATGAGGAGGCAACTGATGTTCTTTACCATGTCTTGGTAAAAAAGCAACTTTTTTGCCTTTTATCTGTCCTAGAGCTATCTTATCAGATGGTGCCCCATAGGGTGTATCTATCGCTACTTCTACAACATCTTCCATTAAAGAATATAAACCTGAACCACCAAATACACCAATGTCTGCCTTCCATTTCATAAAACTTGCCACTTTTAAGTGGCTCCCTCCCTTCTACTCTAAAAACTCTAATTTAAGTCCATCATAAGCGAGATAGATTCCTTGGGGAAGTCTTTGAGATACCCGTTTGTGTTCAATATCGTGGCTTATGTGGGTAAAATAAGTTCTTTTGGGTTGAAGCTTGTCTACTAAACTAAGTGCATCTTCTAAACAAAGGTGGGTCGAGTGTCTTCTGTATCTTAAAACACCTAATACTAGAAGATCTAAACCTTCTAGAAGTGCTATTGCTTCTTTCGATAAATAGCTAAGATCAGTTACATAAGCCATCTTGCCAAAACGATAACCATAGACTTCTACTTTGCCGTGTTTAACAGGAATCGGTGTAATCTTTATGCCATTAAGTATAAAAGGTCCTTTAATCTCTTTTACTTTAATATGTGGCAAACCACCCCCTACCTGTATGGCCTCGCCAAAGATATAAGGATAGTTATGTTTTAGTGTTTTTACCGTCTCTAAACTACCAAAGACCTGTACTGGCTCTCCTGTAATAAAGTTAAATGCCCTTAGATCATCAAAACCTGCAACATGATCAGCGTGGGTATGAGTAATTAATACCCCATCTACTCTCTGAAGACCTGATCGTAGAGCCTGTAATCTAAACTCAGGGCCTGTATCAATAAGAATAATCTGACCACCCATTTTAATAACAACTGATGATCTCAAGCGTTTGTTTTTTGGGTCTTTTGACTGACAAACACTACATTGACAGCCAATCATGGGCACACCAGTAGATGTGCCTGTTCCTAAAAACTCAATTACGCCCATTATAAGCCTTCCTTTTTTGACTCATTATCATAGCTATTAGTTCAAAATTAAAATTAAAAATCTATCTGAGCTTTGTAAAACTCTATAGTCTCTTTCATACCTTCATAAAAACTAAACTTACTTTCAAAGCCTATCTCTCTTTTAGCTTTTTTAGTACTCATTACCATCCTTCTTATCTCCCCAGATCTACTAGGCATTGTTTGTGCTTTTAGTTCTTTTTGGTTTGTAAGCTCTAAAAGTAAGTTAAATACATCATTAACAGAGGTTTCAACTTCAGTTGCAATATTAACCACTTGCGAACTAGAAGTAGTTGCTGCTAGAAGATTGGCTCTTGCTATGTCTTTAACATAAACAAAATCCCTTGTCTGCTCACCATCACCAAAGATCATTGGTGATTGACCTTTTAAGATTTTATCAGTAAAAATTGCCACAACCCCTGCTTCGCCTAAAGGATCCTGTCTCGGTCCGTATACATTGCCATACCTTAAAATACTATAATCTATGTTATAAAGATTTTTGAAAACGTACAAATAGTGTTCAACAGTATGTTTGCTTACTCCGTATGCACTTAAAGGCATTAATTGGTGTGACTCTGAAACAGGCAGAGACTGTGGTTCTCCATAAACTGCAGCAGATGATGAATAGATAACTTTTTTGACCTTGTTAGTTTGGCAGGCTTGAAGTAAATTCACTGCCCCAACAACATTTACATAAGCATCAAAAGCTGGATCATGGAGTGATTTCTGTACATCTATTTGAGCCGCAAGATGAAATACCACATCAGGCTTAAACTCTGAAATAGCTTTGTTCAGTTCTTTTGAACATATATCAATCTCCAAAAACGGAATATCTTTGGGTAAATTACTTTTTTTACCAGTTGAGAAGTTATCAACAATTAAAACTTCATGGTTGTTTTCTTTTAAGATCTCTGCTACATGTGAACCAATAAAGCCTGCGCCCCCTGTCACTAATGCCTTCATTGATTAACCACCTCTTTTAGTATTTAAGAGTCGAAATACCTAATTGTTTTAATGCATTCTCCATGGTTTTCTCTCCATAAGCAATGCAATCCTTTATCTTCGAAAATTCTTTTAGATTAACCCCAAGATATCCTGCTTCAACAGTATAATCCGCAAATAAACGCAGTTCTTCTTTGTTTTTGCGGTAATTGGCAATATCATAAGATCTCAATAAAACCTCAAAAAAGTTGTCTGGCGATGCAGATGCCGTTGCATCTAAAGAGACATCGATTGCTAAGACAAAAGGCAGACCCATGCGCTTTACAATCTTTGCTGGGTTTAATGCTGCAAGCCCTCCATCAACTAGCCTTCTATTTTGCCATACAAAAGGTGTAAAGATACCTGGTAGTGAAATGCTAGCCCGTACAGCTTCCCATAAGTAGGCATCGGTTGTACAATCTTTTTTTGTTTGGGCTACTTTAGCATTGGTAAAGACTACTTCTTCAGCAGTATCAAGATCTACTGCATTAATAGCTGTTTTTATCTTTAAATCACTAAAACGACGATTAAGGGTATAAAGACTTATCTGTTTGGCAATAAATTCTCCCCGAAAAAGTCCTAAGGGTAGATGCCAAGAAGGATTTAATCCGGCAAAATCTGCAACTATTTTGCTTAAAACTAATGGATATTGGCAAGCAGAAATAGCCTTGTCAAAGACTTTTACCCTTGTTAGGGCTAAAGCCCAATTTTCCATCTCTATTCCACTTAGGCCTGATGCATATAAAGCAGCAACAATTGCTCCTGCTGAAGTTCCGGCGATAGCTAGTGGCTTTAAGCCATTTCTATCAAGAACCTTAATTGCCCCTATATGAGCTGCCCCTCTTAACGAGCCGCCACCAAGAGATAGACCCCAACGCATAAAAGATACACCTCCCTGTAAGAGGTATGCATCTTTCAAGTTGTTCAGTACAAATTAGTATTTTTTGCAGGATATCGGTACAAGAAAAAGAAGAGTATCTGTAAATAATAGAGAGGTGAATATGATGGATATTGTCCTACATTCTTATACTTTTCGTAGTTATAGTGTAGAAAGAGCTTTTCGTAAAGCCGCAGAATATGGCTACGACGGAATTGAGCTATCTGTAGTACACTATAAAACTGAGGCAGATATTAAAAAGGCACACGAGTTGTCAAAAAAATATCATGTGCCTATTGTTGCTCTAGATCATGGTACTGATCTTTTAAATAAAGATAATAGAGAAGCCTCTGTTGAGAAAATGAAGTGGGCTATTGACATGGCTGCTAAATTTAATGTACCTATCATTAACGGAACCATAGCAAATGCTGTTGGCAACGACTGGACTAAATACGGTGAAAACGGTTCTGTTCTAGTCTCAGAAGAGCAGTACCAAGAGATGGCTAAAAGATATCAAGAGATTGCTGAATATGCTGAAGCTAAGAAAGTAATGATTGTCTTTGAAATTCATATGAACACCCCTCATGATACTGGTGCTTCTACACTCAAACTTCTAGAAGCTATCGGTTCTGATTGGGTTAAAGCCTGCCCTGATCCAGGTAATGTTTATGCTACACCAACAAGTGAGGGGCCCCTTGCCTGTGTTCAAATGGTCAAAGATCACATTGGCTTTTTCCACTTTAAAAATGTAAGAAAATCTGCTTTAGGTAATGGCTATGATTACTCTTATCTACTAGAAAACGGAGCGATCGACTACTATAAGATCATCTGTGAATTGATTAAAAATGGCTATGATGGGCCGGTTTGCATCGAATACTGTGGTGAAGGAGATCCTGCTTTTGCTGCTGATAAAGACATTAAATATCTCCGTAACATCATAAAGGACGCTCTATTATCTGACTGCTTACTATGAAAAAGTCAGTTTTAGTCTTTATAACCTTAATTATTTTTCTTCAACCAGTTTTGGCAAGTGGGCCAGAGAACCTCTACTATGGTTTTTTAGAAGGAAGCCAAGATTTAGGTGCAGCTTTACAAAAGCCAATAGAAGTTAAATATTGGCAAGGTGCTATGTTTATGGGACTGACAATGTTTACTAGCTTATTTGATAGGCCTATCTATGATTGTCTTGCCAATAAGCCTGCTCTTAAAGGAGCGGCATCTATTCTTTCTACTTCGGTAGAACCTATAAGCCTAGCCCTTATGTATACCTCTTTCGGTTGGAACAACCGAGAACTTGCCAGAAAAATGGTAGGCTCTACCCTTTATACACAGCTAAATACTAATGGTCTTAAATATCTTTTAGGAAAGTCAAGACCTTATAAAACTCCCGCCAATACAGGCCCATCTTTGATAGGACCTAACTTAAATCTGAGTTATAACTCTTTTCCTTCAGGACACACTGCTCAAAGCTTTAGTTTAGCAACAGTCCTTTCTGAGGAGTTCCCTGACTATAGTTTTTGGTTTTACACCTGGTCAAGCAGTGTAGGCTTAAGCCGTATATTCCTAGGTCGTCATTGGCCTTCTGATGTTGTTGGTGGAGCATTTGTAGGAGTCTTTTCTGCCAATCACTACCTTGATTCCATTAACAAGGTTGAAGATTATAAAGAGATAGGTTACACAGATTAATAGGTTGATAGATAAGGGCTGGTATTTATCAGCCCTTTTTATATTTTGACATGACGCCAGTTACCTGAATTAAATCTTCTCCACAAAAGAAACGCTCGCACAATAATGTCTATATTCATCGCCCACCATGCACCTGCTAAACCATAACCTAAAACAATTACAAAGAGATAAGCTAAACCTATTCTAAGGCCCCAAACCCCAACAATTGTGTAGACCATAACCCAAAAAGTATCGCCAGCACCACGAAGTGCACCAGCATATACCATAACTACTGCAAAAAAAGGTTCTGAAACAGCAACAATTCTTAGACACATACTAGCTAAATCAATTACTTCCTGGTCGTCTGGAACAAAGAGCCGCACAAAAGGTTCGGGAAATAAGAAAAATAACAGTCCTAATATGCTCATCACTGTAACCGTTATCTTGGCAGCCTCTTTACCACTTTTCATAGCAAGATCAGGTTTGTTAGCACCTAAAAACTGGCCAACCATAGTAGTTGCAGCTAATGCAAAGCCAAAACCTGGATTAAAGGAAAGTGATTCAGCATTTATGGCAACTTCATGGGCTGCCTGAGCAGCTGTACCAAGACCGATAATAATAAAATAGTAGGCAAACTGACCGCCTCGCATGACCAACTGTTCTACTGCAGCTGGTATACCAATCTTAAAAACTGGGGCAATGATCTTTTTGGAGATTCTCAGTCCGCCTTCCCAGTTAATGTGAAAACCACCACGTCCCCCAAAGATCATAAAGGCATAGATTATAGTTCCCACGGCTCGACTAAGCAATGTTGCTATTGCCGCACCGTATACGCCCCACTCGGGAAATGGCCCTTTACCATAGATAAGAAAATAATTGCCGATTATGTTAACCACATTAGTAAGAGCCACAACAACCAAAGGAGCAGACATATCCCCTGCTCCACGCAGAGCGCCACTTGCAGTTAGATTAAAAAAAAGAAAGATAAAACTTGCCGCCATAATCCGAAAGTAATCAGTTGCTCCTTGTAGAACAATAGTATCTCCCGTAACAACAACTAATTCCATTAAGGGTCTTGCTAAAAAGTAACTGGGAATACCTAAAATAAGTGCAAATAGCAATGACGCCACTATAGATTGTCGCAAGACATCTGACGCTTTTCGATACTCTTCAGCTCCAAAATATCTTGCCACCATAGCAGTAGTACCTGTAGTAATCGCCATAAATACGCCAAGAACAATCATTATTAAGCGATTTGCTAGCCCTACTGCTGCAACAGCTTCTTTACCAAGCCTCCCAACCATAGCTGTATCAATCATACCTACTGTAGTGTTTAGAAGCATCTCACCAACAGCTGGTAAAGCTAAAATCCAAAGTCCTTTTCGTATCTCGGCAGGACTATCACCAACATTAGTCACATCAAATTTAGATCGTTTCTCGCTTTCAACTATTTCTGACATTCCCGGCACCTCGATTTCAACTAGCAGTAATTTGTAATATCATACTTATAAAAACCAATGAATTAAAGAAAACATGAGCACCTATTGCTCCCCATAACCCTTCGTGTTGGGCTATGTAACAAAGTACGAGACTAAGCAAAAAGATTGGCAAAAAATTAATCACATAAAAATGGGGGAGTGCAAAAAACAAAGAGGTTATTAAATAAGCAGTTTTGGGAGAATAAGTTGCACACATACGAGAAAAGAAAAAACCACGAAAAAAAAACTCTTCACTAATTGGCCCAACAACACATACCAATAAAGCCGAAACAAAGACCCCTAAAGATTCTAGAAGCACTAAATCCACTCTAGTTGTTTCTCTGAGCAAAATTCTTTCTAACTTTTCAGGACCAACTATCGGCGTAAGAATCTGCGTTGAAATGCTTATTGCAAAGATGCTTAAGAGAAAAATGGCTGGTAGCCAAAGGAGGCTTCTAAAAAACTGGTGCCAATTTGGCTTAAATACTATCGTTTCATCTGGATAAAGTGGATATTTATTTTTCAGGTAGATTGTTCCTAAGATAAACCCTCCTTGCTGCAAGATAAACGAAAGAAGGATTACATACTCTCTTTTTAGACCTAAATAGCCTATTCCTTTTGCAACAAAAGGTAACCCAAACAACGAAACAATTAGTACTAATGGCGCTTCTAAAAGCCAACTAGGTGGAGATTTTTTGGCCATAAAAATACGCAAAATTTCGCGTTTCCCTCCTTCTTACGCAAATTAAGTCTCTGTTTCTATTCGGCTAAAGTACAAGTGTATATCATATAGAATTGGCTACTATATTCTTTCTTCCTTCAGCAATAGCTTTGAAAGAAAACATACTAAGTTAAAAGAAAAGAGCCTAAAAAGCTCTTCTAACTATCTATAAGGCTAAAACTCTAGCTATACATAGTACAAATAGGATAAAAATAGCTAATACCAACAGACCTGTAGGCCTGTCAACCTAAAACCCACAAATATACTCAAATGTTTACTACAAATTCAATCTATACTTCAAAGATTTTCTCTATTATCTTTAATTCCAGTAGTTAGTTTGAATTCCTTACCGAATCTCAATATTTTTATATGCTTTAGTTTAACTAAAGAGCTTGTTTTTTTTAGAGTATTTCTATTGTATTATATCATAGAAATGATTTCAAAAAGGACAGGAGGAGTCAAAAAGCTCTTCCTGTCCTTCTTATCCTTACAAGCTATAGTTTGGTGCTTCTTTAGTTATTTGTATATCATGTGGATGATTTTCTCTAAGGCCTGCAGAAGTTACACGGACAAACTTCGTTTTGGTCTTCATCTCTTCAATGTCTTTACAACCGCAATAACCCATACCTGCTCTAAGACCACCTAATAGCTGAAATATTGTGTCAGCCAAAGGTCCTTTATAAGGAACTCTACCTTCTATACCTTCAGGAACAAGTTTTTTCTCATTTTCCTGGAAGTAGCGATCTTTGCTACCCTCTTTCATTGCTCCAAGAGAGCCCATCCCACGATATACCTTGAAGCGACGGCCTTGGTATATCTCAGACTCACCAGGACTCTCTTCGGTACCAGCAAAAAGGTTCCCTAACATAACACAATCTGCTCCAGATGCTACCGCTTTAGCTATATCACCTGAATACTTTATACCACCATCAGCAATAATGGGTACTCCGTATTCTCTGGCAACCCTATATGAATCATTAACAGCTGTAATCTGAGGCACACCAATTCCTGCAACTACCCTAGTTGTACAGATAGAACCGGGTCCAATACCTACCTTAACTCCATCTGCACCTGCATCAATAAGAGCTTTTGTAGCTTCTCCGGTAGCAACATTACCAGCAATAATATCGATCTGAGGGTATGTTTTTTTCAGATATTTAACTGCCTCTAAGACATTAATGTGATGCCCATGAGCTGTATCAACAACAAGAATATCAACCTGGGCTTCAACAAGCTGTTTTGCTCGAGTCTTCATATCAGAGCCAACGCCTATAGCTGCAGCGACTAATAATCTGCCATGTCTATCTTTTGCCGAATTAGGATATTTTCTTGCTTTTTCAATATCCTTTATCGTAATAAGCCCTTTTAGTCGATAATTATCATCAACAAGTGGTAATTTTTCTATGCGATGTTTCTGCAGTATCTGCTTGGCTTCTTCAAGTGTGGTACCAACTCTACCTGTGATAAGATTATCTTTTGTCATCACTTCATATATAGGTTTTTGAAATTCTTCCTCAAAACGAAGATCTCGATTGGTGAGAATGCCTACTAAAACTCCATTTTCGTCGATAATAGGTACTCCTGAGATGCGGTAATGGCTCATTATATCAAGAGCCTCCTGCAGTAGATCCTCAGGATGTAAAAAAATTGGATCAACAATGATCCCAGCCTCTGAACGTTTAACCTTATCGACTTCGGCTGCCTGTCTTTCTGGAGTCATATTCTTGTGAATAACACCTATACCGCCTTCTCTAGCCATGGCAATGGCCATAGAAGCTTCAGTAACCGTATCCATCCCCGCACTAATAAAAGGAATATTGAGCGTTATATTTCTTGTAATACGTGTTCTTACATCAACATCTCGGGGAAGAATATGTGACTCCGCTGGTAGGAGCAATACATCATCAAAAGTTAAGCCGACTTTACCAAAACGCTCCTCTTGCAATATATCCACCTCATTTTTCATGGTGTGAAAACCGGATTTTATCTACGAATTGGCGATATTATACCAGACCTAGGTTACAGCGTCAACTATTGGAGGACCATCTAAAATGGTTTCTGTATCCACAAACAGATAAACTCTAGACCCTTCTTTTAGTAGTTGTCCTTCTTGGGGAATTTGATCTATTATTATTTGCCCTTCACCAACAATTTCTGCTACTAGGGATAATTCCCTAAGAGATTTTTGTGCATCGACTAAAGAAAGTCCTATAAGATCTGGTACTTTGACTTCTTTTAGCTCTATTCTCTTTGGTGGCCCTCCCCAGGGGTTTGGCACTATAGTCTCTGGGATAGGCTTAATACCTAATGCAGGCAGCATTATAGAAACCATCTCTGCAAAAACCGGAGCTGCTACTTGACCACCATACTGCATTGTTGTTGGTTCATGGATAGCAACAATACCAGCAATGGCTGGGCTATCAATTGGGGCAATACCAACAAAAGACGCAATTACAGCAGAGTGACTATATCGTCCATCAACTACCATCTGTGCTGTACCTGTTTTGCCACCAACCCTATATCCCTCAACTTGAGCTGTTCGACCTGAACCATTTTCAACAACTGAATACATCATCTCTTTCACTGTCTGGGCTGTCTTTTCATCCATAATACGAGTGCCTTTTATCTCTGCCGGATTGGCATTTCCTACTGATTTAACTAAGTGAGGCACATATAAAATACCTCCATTGGCAATTGCTGCAGCAAAGCTTACTAACTGAAGTGGTGTAATACTTATTGATTGGCCAAAGCCCATATTCACCCATGTTACAAGCGGTGTATCTGGTTTAGGTTTATAAAGAATCCCTGTTGCTTCTCCTGGAAAGTCGATACCTGACTTTTGTCCAAAACCATATTTGCGAGCATAATAGTTAAACTTTTCTCCGCCTAGTTCTAGACCTAAAGTTCCAAAAGCAACGTTGCAACTATTCTCAAGAGCTTCAAAAAAAGTCTGGCTTCCATGGCCACCTCTTCTCCAGCAACGAATTCGCCAGCCAGATACCACCATAAAACCTGGATCAAAAAATCTTCTTGATGGTGTAGCAATTCCTTCTTCTAAAGCAGCTGCAGCTGTAACAATTTTAAAAGTAGAGCCAGGTTCGTAGAGATCTGTAACAGCAATATTTCGCCTGTTTATCGCAGGATATTCTTGGTAATTTTCTGGATCAAAAGTAGGATATGAGGCCATTGCCAAAACCTCACCACTTAAGACATCTAATAAAATAGCTAAGCCCGATTTTGCACCAGTTTCTTCAATCCTTTTGGCTAAAGCCTTTTCTAAAGCACTTTGAAATGCAGCATCTATTGTTAGAGTTAGCGAACTTCCCCTAATAGGTTCTTGATAGACTTTTACTGCATCAGGCACCTCTTTGCCGCTTGCATCTCTTTCAACCATATAGCTACCTCTTTTACCAGATAGCACATGATCATAGATGATCTCCATTCCCTCTAAACCTTGGTTGTCAATACCAGATATGCCAATGATGTGTGCTGCTAAGTTATGATAGGGATAAACTCGTTTAGGACAACTTACTATACCTATACCTTTAATATTCAGTTCTCTTAGTCTTGTCTCTTCTTCTTGAGATATTCTTTTTTTTAACCATACTGCTGAGACTCTCTTTTTCAGCTGTTCTAAAGTTTTTTCTCTATCTAAATTTAATACTTCACTTAAAATATCTGCTATTCTTGCTTTATCGTGGACAACTATCTCGATAGGAATAGCATAAACAGAAGCTAAATCCTCACTTCCTGCTAACAAAACACCATGGCGATCTAAGATATCTCCTCTTGGACCATCGACTGGAATAGGTCTTAGTCTCTGCGTTAGAGCAGACTCATAGATCATTTCTCCCCTAACTATTTGGATAAAAAATAGTCTTACCCAAAAGATCAAACAAGTAATTAAAAATGCCAACAACATAAACCATACCCGTTTTTTCTCTGCAAGATTTGATATATGCATAGCAGTACACCTCTTAAAGAAGTGTACTGCTATTTTAGGCTAGATATGATTGTATTTAATATGTCAGCTTAGGGAGCTTTACGCCATCCTCATAAGTAACAATTTTGCCAGGAGCAACAACCCAAAAGACTGCAATTGGTGCTAGATTAGCCTCTTGTAAAAAGGCTTTCCCTTGATCTGGTCCTAAAACAAAAAGTAAGGTTGAAAGTAAATCAGAGAGAGTTGCGTCTTTTAAGAGAACACTACAGGCATACACATCTTCTACAGGATATCCTGTTCTACTATCAAGAATATGGTGATAGCGTTTACCATTTGTTACAAAATACCTCTCATAATCTCCAGAGCTACCTAAAGACCAGCCATCTTCTAACTCAATTATTCCTAAAAGTTTTCCCGATTCCCTTGGATGTCGAAGACCTATTCGCCATGGTCTTTTTTCAGGATGTTCACCCCAAGCAACAATACTGCTTCCACCTCCTAAGATAAGTCCAGAAGGTGCAGTCTTTTGCATCTCACTTCTAGCTTTTTCAATGGCATAACCTTTAGCCAAAGCACCTAAATCAATGATCACATTATCTGGTAAGGTAACTTTTCTATCATTGAGTACAATATCTCCTTGAGGAAGAGCTGCTTTAATCTGTTCATTACTAGGAACTTTTTGATCTGTTGTACCAAAGCCCCAAAGATCACTGAGTTTACCTATGCGAATATCAAAAGCATTGTTACTTTTTTGGCGATACTTTTCTGCAAGAAGAATTAATTTTTCTAACTCATTGGAAACCTCGAGTTCCTTTTCTCTGTTCAAAATAGAGAGTTCAGTGCTATTATCAAACCTATCTGTTAGCTTGGCAATTCTTGCTATCTCGTCAAACCCGTAATTTATGGTTGCATCAATTTTATTTTCTGGTGCAACAACAGTAATAGTTATCAGAGTATCCATCAAAAGGCGACTATCTTGCTTTACAGATAGCTGAGCTTTAGTATTTAAACTTAATTTCCAGACAAGTAAGGCTATTAAAATAACGATAATAGCCCAGGAAATGATCTGCTTCTTTTTCATATGTTCGTTACCCCTTCTTGGTACAACTACATCCCCTTCTAGGAGATATCTTTAATAATTTCTTGGGATAATCTCTAGTTCCTGCCTTAGTTTTACTATACTTGACTCAGGAACTATCCCTCTTACCTGAACTAATGGATAGATTAAACAGTTTTTACCTATTATTGTCCCTGGAGATGTTACTGCATTACAGCCGATTTTTGTGCCATCACCAATAAAAGCCCCTATTTTGCGAAGACCTGTATTATATTTATCTATAACTATCTCTGTGCCATCATTTTTAAAATTCGACAATTTTACACCAGCACCAAGATTGACTTCTTTGCCTAAGACACTATCTCCCACATAGTTAAAGTGAGGAGCATGGCTGTTTTTTAGAAAGACCGCATGTTTTACTTCAGTGGCATGACCTACAATAGCACCACTTGCTATATATGCCCCACCTCTAACATAAGCTCCTTGTCTTAGAATAGCACCATTTTCTATATAGGCTGGCCCAACTATAGTCACTCCTCTTTCAATAACAACATCGCTACCAATAAAAACTGTGCCACTTATATCGAAACCTTTTTTCTTATATTCTCTAGAGTTATCTGGTACGGCTTTTAAAAACTCATCTAAGATAGCCAATATTGACCAAGGGCTATCATCATTTACAGCAAAGGGTAACTCTTCAAAAAGATCCTGCCACTTCATAAACTTCCCTCTCTTTATAATTCTAGTCGAAAGATCTCCTGTCGTTCTATCTCTTCAATAGGACATTTACCCTTTAACTCATGAAACTTATCTTCCATTGTCAGAGTTCTTACTCTATCATATCCAAATTGATAAGCTAAAGTAAGCACTGCCCATAAATGCTCTTCATCTAAACTGTCATTAGACCAGGCATAGACATTGGCCATATCCCCAAAATAAACATGTGGAAAGAAGATAGCCACGGTCTCCTTACCTTCATTATTTAATATACCAGTATGAATTGGTTCACTAGTAAACTCTGGTAAGGCAAACTGGTTGCGATGGAAAATCTGCCATATCTGAGCAGAAGATTGTTCTTGACCAAGCACAAAAGGCCAAAATCTCTTCTTGTCAAAAATAGTTACATTCTCTTGCCATGTCAATTTGGAGACAAAAGGTCTTGCTTCAGCTTTAATGACAATTGTCTTAAGCCACTCGTTAAAACCAAGTTGTTTATAAAACCCTTTAAGCATATCCCTTGGTCTAACTGTAAGGTAAGATGCACCTCTTTTTTTAGAAAAATTAATGGCTTCTTTAATTACCTTAGTACCAATGCCCATTCTTTGGTATTCTTTATGAACCTGCAATACACCGATATGGGCATAAAGATATCCATCATGTTCCCAACCGAAAAAAATCTCCATTTCTGCAACTATCTTGTTATCTAACTCAGCAATAAGGGGTAGATGACCAGCTAAAAGAAGATTATTCAAATAAATCGAACAAAGCTGCTCGCTCATCCAAGAACCACCATTTAACCACCGTTCATAAAGGCTCAGATCCGAGGGCTCTTTTGCCTCTACCCGTTTGCCACCAGGAAAGCTATACCAACAATTATCTTCAAGATCCGAGCAATGTACCTCGACAATTCCCGGAACATCCTTT
>DUTE01000257.1 GCA_012842235.1 Bacillota bacterium | reverse complement strand
CACTAAAGTTTTCGTAAAAAAAGCCAAAATCATTTACTATGTTTAAATTAGATGGCGATAAAAAGAGTTTTACTGTTATATTGTCAACATTGTCATTACCTACTACAGTTAAAGGTCCCCTCATCTCCATTATCCTTAAAGCTGTACACTCTGAAGAATCTATAACAATTTCTTTATTTATTTGAAAAGTTTCTCCACTTTCGATGATTTCTTTCCCTGTAAATAATAGATCTTCTGCAAACACTAACCCACTTACAAGCATTACTATTGCAAATATTAACAATATACATAACATTCTTTTTACCATGTCAAAACCTCCACTACTAATTACCGTCTCTTCTACCAAACAGATCTTTCTTCATATTCTAAAGGACATGAACCTCCACAGGCTAAAACATGAACACAACTATTGCAGATCTCATCTAACCATTTTCGTTCTCGAAGAGACACTGCCAAAGGATGATTCCATGCATCTTCTAATGTATCTATATCAACATTACCTAATCCTTCAAAATACGATTGGCAGGGTATAATTCTCCCAGTTGGTTCGATTGCTAGTACTGTAGATGCTGCTGAACAACGCTTAGTTCCAAGCCGCTCCTTGAGAGGATTAAATGCTAAATAACATGTCGGCGTAAACCAAATTAGTTCTGCGCTGTTTTTTTCGGTAAGAATCTGTACTTCTTGAAGTACTTCTCTTAATTGGTTCGCATTAAGACCCTCTTTGTCCTTTCCTCTTTTAGACCTAATTAATCCATTTAGACCAATATTTTTAACCCCAAGTCCTAGTAAAAATTCCACAGTATCAATAATGGTCTTGGCGTTTAGCAAGGTCATGGTTGTATTCGTTGTTACCCGCAATTGCGAGTTTAGAGCAACTTTAATCCCCATTAATGTCTCTTTAAAAGCACCTTTTTTCATAACCATATTATCATGAACATCTTCTAAATGTGATTCGATAGTTATTTGCACAAAATCCAAACCATTGCTTTCTAATCTTTTTACACGCTCTTCTTTTAAAAGTCGTCCATTGGTAATAAGACCTGTGATCATACCTTTACTATTAGCATAATGTATTAGATCCTCAAGGTCGTCCCTAATCAAAGATTCTCCACCTGTAAAGACAACCTGAGGTACACCAAACTGCCAAAGTTTATCAATAGCTTTTTTCCACTGTTCAGTACTAAGTTCATCAGTTTTGTGATTTCCCCCAGCATAGCAGTGAAAACAGTCATTATTGCAACGGTATGTCAAAGCTAAATCCACTCTGATTGGTGCTTCGTATTCTTTCTTCTCTACTTGAAGTTTTATACCTGCCCCCTCACAACATCCTTTAGAGGCTGTAAGCAAAGATTCTTTTAACTCTAACCAATCTTTTTTTGCTTTAGTTGGGAAGACGCCATGACGAAAAAACATATACCAAATAGTTTTTTTATCACTACAATTCTTTTTCATAAAAGCCCTAACATAATTAAAAGCACTCTTATTCAATTCAATGATTTTACCACCATTAACAATAAGAACTCCTCCGTCGTTTTCACGGCGGAGGTGCCAATTGATTCCATCTACATTTTTATACCTTAATATCTCTTTTTTTCTCATCAAGTACATCCCCCACTACTAGCACAAGCACAGACCTCGGACCACGGAACCCGTGACCACGGACCCCAAACCTCGCAAACCCCTCTTTTTTTTTCACCTCTTTTTTTGTACTTTTGCAACAATTT
>DUTE01000256.1 GCA_012842235.1 Bacillota bacterium | reverse complement strand
TACAGGGAAAAAAGCCATAGATTCCCAAAATGGTCTTTTAACCACAATTGCTTATTCATTGGGAAAAGACGAGATCTATTATGCTCTTGAAGGTAGTATATTTATAGGTGGCGCAGCTGTTAAATGGCTAAGAGACGAATTAAGAATGATCAAAACTGCTGCAGAGACTGAAAAGTATGCTTTGTCTGTACAAGATACAGGAGGAGTTTATTTTGTTCCCGCTTTTGTTGGTTTAGGTGCTCCTTACTGGGATATGTATGCAAGAGGAACAATGGTTGGTCTTACAAGAGGCAGCAGTAAAGAGCATTTTATTAGAGCAGTTCTTGAGTCTATTGCCTATCAATCCTTAGATGTTGTTAGAGCAATGGAAGAAGATTCTGTTTTGAAACTTGAATCGTTAAAGGTTGATGGTGGGGCAGCTGCTAACAATTTTTTAATGCAATTTCAAGCAGATATTCTCGGTGTGCCGGTAATACGACCTAAAGTTGTTGAAACAACTGCCTTAGGTGCAGCCTATTTAGCTGGCCTTGCTACAGGTTTTTGGGATAGTAAAGAGGACATTTGGGCTAATTGGGGTCTAGATCAAGAGTTTTCTCCGCAAATGCCGATTTCTGAGAGAAACAAACTACTAAAAGGATGGTATAAAGCTGTTCAACGTTCTAGAAACTGGGCTGAAGCAGATTAATTAGAGGCAGTGTAAGTCGATAAATAATTGCTTTTGACCGTTTTGCCTTTGTAGTGATTGTTTCATTGAGAGATTTAAAGTTTTAACATAAATTGATGATTGCTGAGTGGGAAGTTAAATTTATGTCACTGCAAAGGAAAGCTGGAAAATGCGTCGAAAGAAAGAAGTAGATGCATGTAAAAGAAAAAAGCTAATGGTGAAAGGGGGCAAGGGTGCATACCGAGTATGCGCCAAGTTTATGAAACGCTTTTCAGTTATTTTATTGGTCTTAGTATTATGTTCTGCAATGGTCTTTGCTGATGATCTTCGCCTAGTAAGAGAGGATGTTCCCAACAAACACTTAGTCGGTCCACATGGAATCTATATGATGCTTTCTCATTATAACCGCAACATCACCCGTGAGGTACAGGGTTATGAATCTGAACTAAGTGTTTTTACTCCAGAGTTTAAAGAAAATATCCTTATCTATCCAAATGCTATAGTCGGTATATTTGTAGTTAAAAATGATACTATCGAAGAGATCTTACCAGAAGCAACAACAGTTCCTCAAATACCAGCTGATGGTTATCTTGTAGTTGGTCATGGCCGTGCAGCAGTAGGGTTTATGGCAGAGTTTGAGGTAGGAGATAAGGTTTCTTTAAGAGATTACACACCTTCAATCACTGCTAAAAATGCCAAAGAAGTAGTTATTATGCCAAATGGCGACGAAATTTTAATTGGTGGCTATGATAGAGGCCGTTGTGCAGATGAGGTTGTTATCTATACTTCGGACTATGCCGATAGAACCTATACAAACGAGTGGGGTATTGAGATAGTTGTAGAAGATGACGAAGTCTATGAGATTAGACAAGTTGGTAACACAGAATACATGGAGATTCCTAAAAAAGGCTTTGTTATCTCGGGTCATGGTTCTATGATCGATCCTTTTAGTGGTACTTACGAAGGAGACTTTATTGAGCTTGACTAAGATATAAGTTATAAAGAGCTGCTAGACTAATCTAGCAGCTCTTTATTTATATCGGGTATTAAAAAGCCATCTTTTATCTTCGAAGTAAAATTCACCTAAAAAGCCTGCATTATTTAAGGCAAGTTGGGCATGGAGCATGGCTATGCCTTGGTCAATGTAGGAGATAGGTAGACGGGCATCTAGTTGAAGTGAAGCTTCAATAATGCCATCTTCT
>DUTE01000255.1 GCA_012842235.1 Bacillota bacterium | reverse complement strand
TGCTTTCCACCAGTATCCTTGGCAAGAACAATGCGTTTTTTTGTTGAAGATGGAAGAGTTGAAGTTTCTACTTTTGGATCAGGTAAAAAGCTTCTGTAGAACCTTTTGGGGAGGAATGAAGATGGCCAAAGTTTTGGTTGTTGACGATGCTAGCTTTATGAGGATGAGAATGACAAAATTGCTTACAGAAAATGGGTATGAAGTTGAAGAAGCAGAAAACGGTGCAGAAGCCGTAGCTAAATACCAAGATTCTAAGCCCGATCTTGTGCTTATGGATATTACCATGCCTGTCATGGACGGCATAGAAGCTGTGAAAAAGATAAAAGAAGCTGATGCTGATGCCAACATTATCATGTGTAGTGCTATTGGACAGCAGGCAATGGTAATCGAGGCTCTGAAAGCAGGGGCTAAAGACTTTATAGTTAAGCCTTTCCAACCTGATAGAATAATAGAGTCTATTGAACGTGTCTTAGGTTAATAAAGTGGTTGGGAAAGGTGGTCAAAGAGCAAATGTATGAAGGCAGAAAAGTCCGCGTGCTTGTGGTAGATGATTCAGCATTTATGCGCAAGGTAATTACAGATCTTTTAGAAAAGGATCCGGAGATAGAGGTTATTGGGACTGCAAGAGATGGGCTAGATGCTTTAGAAAAAGTGAAGCAATTAGAGCCTGATGTGGTCACTCTCGATGTTGAGATGCCAAAGATGGATGGGCTAGAGTTTCTTACTAGACAGATGTCTATTAAGCCACTTCCTATTGTTATGGTAAGTAGCTTAACTCAGGAAGGTGCAGAGATTACTATTGAAGCTCTAGCTAGGGGTGCAGTGGATTTTGTACCTAAACCTTCAGGTTCGTTATCTCTTGATATGCATAAAGTTGAAGACGATATGTTAAAAAAAGTCAAGAACGCTTCTAGAGCACGTGTAAGACTGCCTAAATATTTACCTTCTACAAGCCGATCGATTCGCGAGAGAGAAAAGGCTTCGCTAACATCAGATATAAGTGTAGAAAAAACAAAGGAATTACCTTTAGAACCAGCAAAGAAACTAGTTGTCATCGGGTCATCTACAGGTGGTCCTAGTGCTTTGATGGAAATTATCCCTAGATTACCTAAAGACTTAGGTGCCGGGGTTGTAGTTGTTCAGCATATGCCGCCAGGCTTTACTAGGTCTTTAGCAGAAAGAATTAACAAAGCTTCTCAACTTGAAGTTAAGGAAGCACAAGCTGGTGACCTATTAGCTAATAATAGGGTTCTAATTGCTCCTGGTGGCTATCACTTAGTTGTTGAAAATAATAAATTAGTAAAAACCAATACTGATCTTCCTGTACACGGAGTAAGGCCTGCGGTAGATGTATTTATGGAAAGTGCAGTTAAAGTCTTTGGAAAAAATATAGTTGGTGTTGTACTAACAGGTATGGGATTTGACGGAGCAAGGGGTATGAATATTATTAAAAAACATGGAGGCCGTACAATAGCCCAAAACGAGGAGACCTGTGTAGTTTATGGAATGCCTCGTGCTGTAGTAGAGATGGGTTTGGCAGACCGTGTAGAACCCCTTGATAAAGTGAGTGTACGTATCGAGGAGTTGTTAGAAAATTGAGAGAAGATGCCTACATGGTTTTTTGCCACAAGGTAAAACAGTTAATCGGTATAGACCTTACAGCGTATAAGGATCGACAGATGAAAAGACGTTTAGGGACTTTTATGTTGCGCCTAGGTGTTAACGATTACCTAGAACTAGCAGAGCTTATAGAAAAAGACAGAGAAGCTTTGGACAAATTTAGAAACTTTCTCACGATAAATGTCTCCGAATTTTTTCGAAACGCTGAACAGTTTGAGATTCTTAAAGAAAAAATTTTGCCTACTTTCATAGATTCTAACAAGTCTTTAAGAATTTGGAGTGCAGGCTGTTCTGATGGGAGTGAACCTTATACGCTAGTAATCATCTTAGAAGAACTTGGCGTAAAAAATTACGAATTATTGGCAAGTGATATAGATTTTGAGATTTTACAACGGGCTAAAATGGGGGTCTATAAACAAGACTCGCTTCGCAACGTTCCACCTGCTTTGTTAGGGAAATATTTTCTTAAAGGTGAAGATGAGCTCTACCAATTTTTGCCAAGTTACACCAAAAAGGTTAAATTTTTTCAACACGATCTACTAAAAGATAGATATGAGAGAAATCTAGATTTGATCTTGTGTCGTAATGTTGTTATTTACTTTACTGAAGAAGCTAAAACAAGAGTCTTTACAAAAATGAGTGAATCGCTTCGCCAAGAAGGGGTGCTTTTTGTAGGAGGTACAGAAAGTATTCTAGCACCAAAAAAATTAGGATTGCAAACAGTATATCCGTTTTTTTATAGAAAAACTGGTGAGCCCGAAATTGTAGCTCTTTGAATGAGTGTACAAAATTTTGGCTAAGGGGAGATATAAGAATGAAGACAGAATTTGTGACACCTTTTATGATAGCAGCAACTGAGGTCTTAAAGACCGAAGTAAACGCTGATATTCAAAGAGGAGAGCTTGCTGTGCGTAAAGCAGCTACAACAGCTCAGGAAGTAACAATTATGGTTGGAGTAACAGGTGATGTGATGGGTGCAGTTTTTTATGGTATGCCTAATCGGACAGCTTGTCAAATTGCTTCAGCAATGCTTGGTCAAAGACTACCGGTCTTTGACGAGGTTGTAGAATCTGGTATAGCTGAACTGGGCAATGTTATTACAGGCCGAGCCTCTATGGGTTTAGAGGCAGCAGGCTATAAATGTCGCTTAACTCCACCAACAATTATCTCAGGTCAAGGTGTAATAATATCTACTGTGGAAATAAATCAACTAGTAATTCCTATTCAAACTCAGTATGGACCTATAGAGATTGGTGTAGCATTAAGAGCAGCAATATAGGAAGAGGTGTCATAAAGGTGGGATTTTCCCAAAAAGCTCTTCTTCAAGATTTAAGAGATCTTGGTCTTAAAGAAGGAGATAAAGTTCTTGTGCATACATCCCTTAGCAAGGTAGGATTAGTAGAGGATGGTCCGGAAGGTTTTGTTCATACTATCGTTGAGGCTGTTGGTGAAAATGGATTGGCAGTGTTTCCTACATTCACCGGAACTAGTGAGGATTCTGCCCTTAAACCTCCCTATTTTGATGTTTTAGAGACCCCATCTTGGACAGGAAAGGTTCCTGAGGCAGCACGAAAACTACCAAACGCAATTAGGAGTCTCCATCCTACACATTCAGTAGCTGTTATTGGCAAAGATGCTAAAAACCTTGTTGATGGGCATGAATTTGTCGATACTCCATGTGATAAAAACAGTCCTTTTGGGATATTGGCAGAAACAGGGGGGAAAATAATTTTAGTAGGAGTATGTCACAACTCCAACACTACCTTTCATACAGCAGAAGAATATGCTAATTGTCCATACCACATGCTAGATGACCCTGCAGTCTGTACAATTGTCGATTATCAAAGAAATGAGAAAAAGCTCCCCACGAAGTTGCATCGCTGGGGCACTAATCGCGATTTTAACCGTTTAGAAGATGTGTTTTTAGAAAAAGGCGTAGAAAAGGTTGGGTTAGTAGGTAAGGCAACCTGTCGAATACTAGAAACTGGTCCAATGCTAGATATTATAGTTTCTTACTTAAAGAAAGATCCTTACTATTTAGTTGTCAAAGATTAGTTGAATTGGTTTTTTCATGCAAAGGAGATGTCAGCCATGAAAAGGGCTGGTTTACTACTGTATTTAGGTGTTCTCTTATTTACCTTGACCTTATCTTTCTCGTTAACATCATTTGCCGCAGATGATAGGGATCGAGATAGTGTGGTTGATGTTAATAGAGACGCAAGTAAACCGACGAAAAAAATTGCCTTGACATTTGATGATGGGCCTAACCGTGAAGCTACGCCAAGAATACTTAAAATACTGGAAAAGTATGATGTTAAAGCTACTTTTTTTGTTGTAGGGTGGCGTGTTTACAACTTTCGTGACCTTATCTTAAATATGGTTCAAAACGGTCATGAGATAGGCAACCATAGTTATGATCACCCTTACTTGAACAAACTAAAAGACGATGAGATCAAAAAACAGCTACAGATGACCAATACAGCTATTGAAAAAGTTGCGGGAATAAAAGTAACTCTGTACCGACCGCCTTATGCAAGTTACGATGATAGAGTGCTTTCTATTGGTAGTGATCTCAGTATGGAATTAGCTTTGTGGACTATTAATCCAGAAGATTGGCGCAGCCCAGGAAAAGAAATTATTATAAGTCGTATTCTTAGGGATGCACAAGATGGAAGTATTGTCCTTTTACATGATAAGACTCAAACAGCAGAGGCTTTGCCGACTTTAATAGAGAGTCTAAAAGAGCAAGGCTTTGAGCTTGTTACAGTCTCTGAACTCTTAAAGACACCTTAAATTAGCACTAGTTTTTTGACTTATCCGCCTTGAACGCTTTTGAAAAAGCGAAATAACATAAAAATTCCCAGACAAATAAACATTAAGCCGGCTGTCATCTGCAAGTAATTTGAAGGGATACGGTCGGCTAATGTTTTGCCAAAAAAGGCACCTATTCCAGATACAGCGATTAAAGCCAAAGATGCACCTAAAAAAACAGGTAAAGGTTTACCATACTCAGAGACTAGGGAAAAAACAGCTAGTTGTGTTTTATCACCTAGTTCGGCAACAAAAGTTATGAAAAAAGTGATTATTATAAGACTCCAATCCATATTGTTTCCCTCCTTATAGAGATCTATATGGGACTACGTGGCCATGTTTGCTACTTTACGCATATCTTGTAGGGGTAGAGGAGAAAATATCACAAGAGGTTATTGAATAAATATCTCTTATCTAAAAGTCCTAAGGGGGGGAAAGATTAGTGGTATATGGTGAACAAGAATCTGTAGATGCGTTGCAGACTGCCCTTTTGAGCCAGTTAGAAGTGACAGATGAAGGAGATTTGCATTACTGGTTAGGTGAAGCATTATTAGAGTACAGTGAAGACCCTGTCATGATTAGAGAAGGAATCTACCATATGGTTCATAGCCTACGTATTTTAAGTAAAAGCAGTGATGATAACACCTATGGTAGAGCTAAGCTAAAGCGCAATTGTCTTTCGACAGCTATGCGACTTCGGCAAATAAGAAATGGTAGAAGAATTAATGTTAGTCATGATTTGGTAATTGATATCTGTGAAATAGCAGTCGAACTCGATGCCGAAAACTATCTGCCCTGGTCACTTTTATCGCAGGAGTATGCCGAGACGATGCAGTACAAAAAAGGTCTTGATACAGGTCTTAAAGCATTAGAGTTAAATCCTAAAGATTCATATGCTCACAATGCAGTTGCTAAGTGTTATGAAGGTTTAGGAGATGTAGAAAAAGCGAGACATCATTTTATGTTGAGAGCCAAACTGCAAAACACACCAGATGGCTATCGTATAGTGACTGATTATCTCGAACGCATGGGGGAATTTGATTCAGCCTTGGATATGGCTATTAACTGGTTAGAACTTGAACCCAAAAATCAATTAGCCCATAACAGAGTTCGTCAAATTGGTGAGCGATTAGGTAAAGATGACTATATATATTCTGATAGTCTCTTAGATAATGATGAAGACAGTCTAAAGAGGAGAAATGAATTAGAAGAAGAACTGTTTTATAGAGCTGTAGCAACAGGGGATAGTTAAAAAAGGGGGCGGCTGATGCCGCCCTATATTTTAATATCCATCCTTATTTGCTATTTGTAGTACAGATGGAAGGGAGTTACTGCAGGGTCTTTTCTGCTTCTGCGGGATTACCTATGGTTAAGATAGAAGGAACAGTGGAAAGGATTACCTTTAGAAATGAAGAAAACTTTTATACAGTTTTTAAGGTAATTACAGATACAGGTGATCAAATCACTTGTGTTGGTACACTGCCTCAAGTTATTGTTGGTGAAGAGCTGAAACTTTCGGGCGAATGGACAAAACATGAGCAATATGGTTTGCAATTTAATGTAGAAAGTGCAATACCGATAACACCATCAACTATAGTAGGGATAGAAAGATATCTAGGCTCAGGTTTAATCAAAGGTGTAGGCCCAAGTACAGCAAAAAAACTGGTTGATACATTTGGGTTAAAAACATTAGAAATAATAGAGAAAGAACCTCATCGGCTAATGGAAGTTGAGGGAATTGGGCAAAAAAAATGTGAAACAATTGCCCAAGCTTTTTTAGCACAAAAAGATATACAAGATGTTATGGTCTTTTTACAAGGTAGTGGCATAACACCTGCATATGCCGTAAGGATCTATAAAGAATATGGCAAACAATCGATAGATGTAGTCAGAGAGAACCCCTATCGTTTGGCAGATGAAATATTTGGTATAGGTTTTAAAACCGCTGATAGTATCGCCAAAAACCTTGGCATAAAAGAAGATGAACCTCATAGAATCAGAGCAGGCATTCGCTATGCACTTAGCACAGCAGTAGAGCAGGGACATACCTATTTGCCCCAAGAAGAGCTCTTAGTTTCTGCTAATGAGCTACTGGGTATAACTGTAGAGAAAAGTTTTTTAGAAGAATTAGCTAAGGCAAAGCAACTTATTATTGAAGAGGATCGTTGTTACCTACCAAGTTTATATGAAGCAGAGTGTCGAGTTGCTCAAAGACTTTTAGAACTCTGTGAACATGTACCAACGTTACCATTTGACCAAGAAGTTGACTCACCGTTTAAATTGGCAAAAGAGCAAGAGATGGCTGTAAAAGCAGCTATGCAGGAGAAAGTCCTTGTCATTACAGGTGGCCCTGGTACAGGTAAGACTACTATTACTAAGGTGATTTTGGCTCAGTGGGAGAAGGCCGGCTTTAAGATTCTTCTAGCTTCACCTACAGGACGAGCTGCAAAGAAACTATCAGAAGCTACAGGAAGGCCAGCTAAGACCATTCACCGCTTATTAGAATATGGGTTTGGTCAAACAGGTATGGGTTTTCAAAGAGATGAAGATAACAAATTAAAAGGTGATGCCTTAGTTCTTGATGAATTTTCTATGGTCGATATTAGGCTAATGGATAGTCTTTTGAAAGCTACAGATGACAAGATGAGACTATTATTTATTGGGGATTGTGATCAATTACCTGCTGTCGGTCCAGGCAATGTTTTAAAGGACATAATTGATTCCCAAAAAATACCTGTCGTGAGGTTGACAAAGGTCTTTAGACAAAAGGAACAGTCACAGATCATTCTTAATGCACACCGTATTAATCAAGGTCAATTTCCAATTATTGACAATCATGGGGATTTTGTCTTTATGCAACGAAAAGAGCCTGCAGAAATAGCAGATCTTATTGTTGATCTTGCCTCAGAAAGACTTCCAAGGTATATTGAAGACCACTTCAAGATAGAAAATACGTTTGATACTATTCAAGTATTATCGCCTATGAGAAAGAGTGAAACTGGAGTTGATAATCTTAACAAGCGATTACAAGAGAGGATCAATCCTCCAGGGCATAAAAATGAGATTCGTTATGGGTATCGTCTCTTAAGGGAAAATGACAAGGTTATGCAGATAAGAAATAATTACCAAAAAAATGTTTACAATGGTGATATAGGAAAAATACTACGTATTGATCCAGAGGACAAGCTTATGGAGGTTCTTTATAACGATGAAGACGGCGATAGAATCGTTGTTTATGAAGAAGACGAGATAGATGAACTAACCCTAGCGTATGCTATCTCTGTCCATAAGAGTCAAGGAAGTGAGTATCCAGTAGTTATAATGCCAGTAACAACACAACACTACATGTTATTACAAAGGAACCTATTATATACAGGAGTAACAAGAGCAAAGAAACTTGTAGTTCTTATTGGCACTAAAAGAGCTATTTATATATGCTTGAATAATAATAAGACTGCTAAACGCTATAGTTATCTTGCAGAGCGTCTACATCTACAAAGTGCATTGTAAAGATAACTAGTTTAGTAGAGATACAGCAAGAACTTCATCTAGTCTTTAGAGAGGAGTTCTTAGCTTGAAAAAAGTCTATCTGTTTAAGGGGGAAAGATGGTCTATAGTACCTCATCCTAAGAGATTGCCTAAAGGGGAATATTATTTACAAGGACCATTTAACTTTTCTAAAGCCAACTTTCTTATGAAGATTTACAATCTACTCCCTTTTACTTTTCTTTCTTTTGTTTGGCAGAAAAAATCTTTCATTTTTGTTCAAAAAGGAGATCCCAAAACCAAGGAAAAAAGGCCAGGTCTTTTGCGACCTTTATATTCCGCAGAAGACTGGAACTATGGTGACTATGTTTTTTGTGGGATAAGTGGTATAAGATGGCGTTGTTTGCGTTGTGGTTCATTTAATGTGGATACAGAAAAATGCCCACTTTGTCAAAGAAAAACTTGTCGGGTTTGTTTAGACTGTTATCAGATTAATCCAATACGTTCTTGTCAACTTTATCTTTGGCAAACCCCAACATATAGCCGACCTACTATTGTCAAGCCCCTAATTCCCTTTTCCTCTTTTTGTGCTTGGATT
>DUTE01000254.1 GCA_012842235.1 Bacillota bacterium | reverse complement strand
TTACCTGGGTAACCTTCTGCATACTTGTTAGTTAGAAGTGAACCTTGGGCTGCTAGAACACTGGGGGAAACAAAGTTTTCTGAAGCAATAAGTTCTAACTTATCATTTTCACGTTCAGCTTCTTTAGAAATCGCAGCTGCAATCTCTGGATCAAATTTAGCGAGTTCATCAAATAACATTCACATTCCTCCCCTAAAAGTAACAAATTTGTTTATACATTAAACCTAAAGCTTATGATATCTCCATCTTTGACAAGGTAATCCTTGCCTTCTAGTCTAAATACACCTTGTTCTTTAGCTTTTGCTTCTGAACCTGCCTTGATAAAATCCTCATACGAAATAGTTTCGGCTCTAATAAAGCCCCTTGATATGTCTGAGTGAATAGCACCAGCTGCTTCCTTAGCATTTACACCATTTTTAATTGTCCAAGCTCTTACTTCATCTGTACCCACTGTGAAAAAAGAAATCAAGCCTAAAAGGCTATAGGCTGATCTTGCAATCAGATTAATACCTGGTTCGCTAATACCAAGGTCTTCCATAAAAAGTTCTTTTTCGTCTGAAGACAACTGGTCAATTTCCATTTCCAATTGGCCACAGATCACAACTAATGGATAGTTGCATTCTTTAGCGGTCATTTCTAGTTCTTCTTTTTTAGGATAATCGCCTTTTTTATACTGATTTTCATCAACATTAACCACAATGAGCATAGGTTTTTGAGTTAAAAGTCCAAAATCTTTTATGAGTAAAAGCTCTTTTTCGCTTAAATCTAAAGAATTTATTGGTTTTGCCTCTTCTAATACAGCTAGGCACTTTTCAACTAAAGCTAATTCTTCTTCATAGTTTTCGTTTTTTTTCTTCTTGCCTGTTGTAAGTCTCTCTTTTCGACCTTCCATAACTTGAAGATCAGCAAGTATTAGCTCTGTTGAAATAATATTATAATCCCTAATAGGATCTATCGAACCTTCTATATGTGGTACAGAACCTTCAAAGGCTCTAATTACCTGAATTAATGCATCAACTTGTCTTACATCTGCTAAGAATTTGTTACCTGTCCCTTTTCCCTCACTTGAACCAGAAACCAATCCTGGGACATCTGTAACTTTTATCTCCGCCTGTGTAAATTTCTTGGGGTTAAACATCTCCTTTAGCTTGTCCATCCTCAAATCTGGTACCTTTGCCATGCCTACGTTTGAAGCTACTTTACCTGAATAAAAATTAGATACCTCTGTGTGCGAAAGGGTCATAAGATTAAATATCGTCGTTTTGCCGACCATCGGTAAACCTATTATTCCACTAGTTAGCACAAGGTCTGCTCCTTTCCTAACTGTATTACCTTAGCATTTATTTTTTATAAGTAGATTAACCAATTGTAACTATGAAAAATATTATACCACAACAAGAGCATTATCCCAGCTAAATTAAATAATTAAATTAGATGTGTGCCTATGTGTTGTAGTTTAAAATAAAAAATTTCCCTAAAGATTATGATTATTAAATATTAGAATGCTAGTTAATACTAATAAACAAAAAGGGACTGATCGACTGAGCTCAGTATCATTATACCGCAAAAGAAAAAACTAATCCTAGATGAGCAAAGGACAATCTCAAAAATGTTAACACAATTTAGTTCCTCTGAAATGATATCCTTGAAGCAACTTTGCCCCTATGATATACTTTTTATAGTTCTTCTCAAGAAACAAGCGGCTATAGCTCAGGGGATAGAGCACCGGCCTCCGGAGCCG
>DUTE01000253.1 GCA_012842235.1 Bacillota bacterium | reverse complement strand
TCTCCCCGTCTTGCATTAAAAAGCGGCAAAATTAAACCATCTACATAGCTTAGCTGACTAGCTAAAGCCTCTAGAGTATCTACCTTATAAACCGGTATATCTAAGCTTAAAGAGAGAGCCTTTGCTGTTGCCAGACCAATTCGAAGCCCTGTAAAAGATCCAGGGCCATAAGCTACTGCAACGGCCCCGATATCTTTCATTGATATACCTATTCCTTTTAACACATTATCTATTGCGGGAATAACCCTTTCTGAATGGGTCTTTCTTTCAATATCTAAGACATATTCCCCTAATACATGGTTATCATCTACTACAGCAGCTCCACCTGTTTTTGTCGATGTATCTATAGCTAAAGTCAGCATGAAAATCTCTCCTTGAATGAGCTTAGAAGTTCTTGGTAACTTGAACTTGCCTCTATCTCCATAGAGCGACCACCTGTAGATGGATTTGGCTTTAATCTAATGAAAAGCTTTTCTTTAGGGAGATCCTCTATTAGGAGTTCAGCCCATTCAATAACAGTCAAACCATCACCATAGATATGATCCCAAAGCCCAAGATCTAGAGCTTCAGCTGGGTTTTCTAAGCGGTATAGATCCCAGTGATAAAGGGCAATCTTGCCACTGTATTCTTGTGCTAGAGTAAAAGTTGGACTAGTTACAGTCTTTGGATCGATACCAAGGCTCTCAGCAATACCCTTTACCAAATAGGTTTTGCCTGCTCCAAGAGGTCCACTCAAACAAAAAAGATCTCCCGCTTGAGCAAGTTCACCTAATATTTGACCTGCCTTATGGGTTATACTTTCGTTTGCTAGTTGAAAAATCATTTCTCCCTTTTCTCTCCTACAGACTTAAATTGTACATAACACCAAACACTCATACCACCTGTAAGAAGAAACCATATCATACTAGCACTGAAACGTCCCCAAATAAAAACATCTAACAAAAATATTACAGAGAGGACTGCTAGTAAAACACCATTAATTAGCCAATAGGTTTTACTGGGTTTTTGTGGCCCTTGATCATCTCTTGGCATCTTACAAATTCCCCCTTCTGTACTCTTTAGCAGCTTCAACAAGCCCAATAAATGGCTTTAACATCTCTTTATCTTTAATACTTAACCATTCAGGATGCCATTGTAGACCTAAAACAAAATTATGTTTTTTACTTTCGATAGCCTCAATAATCGAATCAGACGCAATTGCTGAGGCTACAAACCCTGGTGCAATATCTTTAACAGCTTGGTGGTGACTTGAGTTAATCCAAAGTTCATCTTTCTTAAAAAGATTAAATAATAACGTATCTCTTTTCACATTTACTTTATGTGTGGGATTATAAAAATTAGCTTCCTGTCCATGTTTTAGTGTTGTCTTTGGTTCTGTATAAATATCCTGATACAGTGTTCCTCCTGCTGCCACATTGATAAGCTGGTGGCCCCTGCAGACTCCTAGTACAGGCATATCATTATACAAAGCCTTTGTGCATAGTTTTATGTCATTAGCGTCCCAATCGAGGTCTACTTGTCCTAAACGAGCTATAGGTTCTTCGTTGTAAAAACGAGGATCTACATCTATTCCCCCAGGAAACAACAGCCCATTTACAACATTCAATAAGGCCTCGGCCTCTACCTCTGCTATAGGTAAGAGAACCGGAACACCTCCGGCAGTAACTATGGCATCAGTATAGGGCTTATGTACATACAATGTCTGTCTACTACCTCGCCATTCCTGCCCACAAGCAATACCAATAACTGGCTTCATCTAATTCCCATCCTTATCTCTATTTTTGGGGAAGTTTCACTTCAATATTATCAGCTCTATCACATTTTCTGCTTACAACCTGAATCATTATGTTTACTGTTATTTTCGTCTTCAAAACCTAATGACAGCTTCAAAGCATCTTGAACCTCGGCTAATTCTTCTGGTGAAAGTTTACCTATTTTTTCTTTCAACCTACTTTTATCAATAGTTCGCACCTGTTCAAGCAAAACTACAGAATCTTTGTCTAAAGGACCCTCTCTTGCTGCTAGTGGCACATGGGTTGGTAATCTTGCCCTTTTATGTCTTGAGGTTACTGCAGCAACTATTGTAGTTGGACTGTATTTATTTCCAGTATCATTTTGTAATATTAGTACTGGTCTTACCCCACCTTGTTCAGATCCTACTACAGGATTTAGATTGGCAAAGTAGATTTCTCCTCTTTTAACCTTAGGTATCTTTTGTCCCCTTTTTTTGGCCATTGTCTTCCCTCCCTTCTTAATAATCGGGATGTAGCCAAATTTTAAAACAACTAATAAACTAGCATATGTTTATTCACTTATATGGTTAGTTTTTTTTCTCCTTTATACTGAGAACTGTCACCTCCTTCAAATGGTTAAACCTTTATTCTAGTCTTTACTTACTATACTACCTCTTGTGTTATGGTAGTAATAGGGTCAATATTGGTTCAATTCGAAACAACTATCTCCTATTTCTCATTTAGAGACAAGATTCTTTTTTTA
>DUTE01000252.1 GCA_012842235.1 Bacillota bacterium | reverse complement strand
GATGATAACGAAGTTCACAATTTACGAAAAATTTGCGATGAAATATTTGGTGAAGATACTTTTATAGCAAATATAGTATGGCAAAAGAAATATTCACCCCAAAATGATGCAACTTATTTTTCCGACATGCATGATCATATTATTGTTTACGTAAAAAACAAGAAGCAATCAAAAAATGACCCGGTAGGTTGGCAAAGAAACTTGCTCCCAAGATCAAAAGGTCAAAATAAGAGATATTCTAATCCGGATAACGACCCTAGAGGTCCTTGGATGTCAGATAATTTAACAGTTAAAACTTACACGCCTGATAATGATTATGAGATCATTACACCATCTGGAAGAATTGTTAATCCTTCAGAAGGTAGATGTTGGGCGTTATCAAAAGAAAGATTCCAAGAGCTTGTAGATGATAATAGAATTTGGTTTGGAGTTAACAAAAATAATGTTCCTAGGTTAAAACGCTTTCTTTCTGAAGTTCAAGATGGAAGAGTTCCTGTTACCTGGTGGACAAGAAAAGAATGTGGAGATAATCAAGAAGCAAGAAGAGAATTAATTAACATTATGGATAATGTTGATGTTGTGTTTGATACTCCTAAGCCAGTTCGTTTAATTAAAAAAATACTCCAGATTGCGACTAATGAACAAGACATAATAATGGATTTTTTCTCTGGTTCTGCAACCACTGCTCATGCGGTAATGCAGTTAAATGCTGAAGATAACGGTAAGCGTAAGTTTATTATGGTTCAGCTTCCTGAACGTCTTGCCAAAGAGGAGAAGAATTTAGATGGTGTTGTGTTACCAACAATTGCTGATATTGGTAAAGAGCGCATAAGAAGAGCTGGAGAACAGATCAAACAAGACCTTATTGAAAAACAAAAAGGACAACTTATCCTTGATATAGACGAGCAATCTGCTATTGATCCAGATGATTTAGATCTAGGATTTAAAGTATTCAAACTTGATAGTTCTAATATTAAGAAGTGGAACCCTGATTATGACAACCTAGAACAAAGTTTGTTCGATAATATAGACAACTACGTTGTTGGTAGAACGGAGTTAGATGTAGTTTATGAGATTATGTTGAAATATGGCATTGATTTAACCTATCCAATTGAGGAATATATCATTGATGGTAAAAGAGTTTATTCCATAGGTTTAGGGGCTTTGATGATATGTCTTGATGATGAGATTACGGAAGCGGTTGCTGAAGGTATGATAGAGATAAACGAAGAACTCAAACCAGAGATTATTAGAGCAGTTTTTAAGGATAATGGTTTTAAGAATGATTGCTTAAAAACAAATATTAAAGAGATGTTTAAATGCGCTGGCATAGATGAGTTTGTAACACTTTAAAACGGTTATAAATAAGGTTTTAAAATGTGTTTGGCAACTATAGATAAATGGATATGTGTAGGGGGATACATCGTGAGAGAAACAAAACTAAAAGGCCAAACTCCTGATATAGCTGAAGAAAATATAAAAAAATTAAAAAGTATTTTT
>DUTE01000251.1 GCA_012842235.1 Bacillota bacterium | reverse complement strand
CTTTAATCTACTAATCAGTGCAGGATTTGCTGGGAATTTGTAGTATTACTACGTGTAGAGGCAGAAGTATTTGGGCGCTTTTCTGCCTTGAAATATAAGGGGGGGAGTAGCGTTGGCAGTTAAGTCCGGAAGAGATTTTGTTTCATGGACATTGTTTGGTGGAATCTTAGGTTTGCTGATTGGCTCCTTCTTTGATATGACTGGTTTATGGGTAGGAGCTGTAATCGGTCTTGTAGTTGGTTTTCTAGGTGCTTTATGGTCTAATAGACGATATAAAAAAGAACAAGAAAAATATAAGGTCTGAATTAAGCAGCCCTTAAGGGCTGCTCTTCTTTATAAAAATTACAGGACTGTGTTAATAAATATTGAACTAGTCCTTACAACCTTTTGTGGCTGACTGGAGGGATTTATTCTTGGAACTCGTTGAGTATATTGAGATTCTAAAAAAATACTGGTACTTAATCCTAGGACTAATGATAATAGCTGCTGTTGTTGCCGGTGTAGTGAGTTCACTTATGGACCCTATATATGAAGCTGACGCAAAAATTCTTGTACGTGACAAAAGTAGCTCTAGCCTTGATAGTATGCTTTTTGGTGGAATGGGCGGGCAAGCTAGAAATGAAATCCAAAATAGTGTCGAAATCTTAAAAAGCCGAAGTCTAATTCATTCCACCAGTAAAATGCTTAACTTAGACTATGATTTAGGAAGCCCTGAATTGGCTAAATTTGGTTCTAATTTCACTATACAGCCTATCCAAGGCACGGACTTTATTCGTATCTCTTATCAAAGCAAAGACCCTGTATTAGCTAGAGATGCTGTAAACGCTTTAGTGAACTCCTTTGTTGAGACAACACTTGTTTTTAATCGAGAAGAAGCACGCTCAGCTCGCAACTTTATTGAAGAGCAACTTTCGACCATTGAAGAAAATCTGTCAATTTCTGAAGAAAGCTTAAAAGAATTTAAATCTGAAGAAAGGGTTTTAGACCCAAGTGATGAGGCCAAAGCAATTATTAATAGATTAACAACTCTTGAGGTTGCCCGCAGCGAAGCAACAGTCTCTAAAAGAGAACTAGAGGCTAAGATGGACAAGATGCTAACACAATTAGGTAGAGAAACCAATACTTATATTTCCTCCCAAGTAATAGCAACTAACCCATTAGTAACTAACATAAAGTCTCAGCTTATTGCCAAAGAGACAGAGCTACAAGTTCTTTTAGAAAAAAGTACTCCCACTAGCCGCGAGGTAGTATCATTAACTAAAGAGATTGAAGCTCTCAAAGAACAACTAAATCAACAGGTAGAAAAAATAGTCACATCTCAAACAGAGACAACTAACCCAATCTACCAGCAATTAATTGCTTCTATTGGTGAAGCACAATCAGGTATAACCGCCCTTGAAGCTCGGATATCTGCTTTGTCTGAATTAACTAAGGAAGTAGAAAAAGAATTTGATATTTTACCCGATAAAGAACTTGAACTAGCACGGCGTACAAGGGATTTACAGGTATCAGAAAATATTTACACTATGCTTTTACAAAAAAGAGAGGAATATCGTATTCAAGAGGCTATGCAATCAGCTAATATTCAAAAAGTTGACATGGCTATTTTGCCTAATTTAGATAAACCTGTTCGCCCTAAAACAAAGATGAATATTGCTGTTGCAGCTTTCTTAGGCCTTTTTTTAGGTGCTATGCTTGCGTTTTTATTTGAGTATCTTGATAATACAATCGTCACTAAAGAAGACATCGAACAATACCTTGGGCTTACAGTTTTAGCTGCTATACCACAAATCACCGAAGAAGGTGGTGCTACTTATGGCTCAAAGAAAAAAAAGTAAGGCCATTTACGAAGAGTCTATTCTAATCTCTGAACTCGACCCTAAATCGCCTGCAGTTGAATCATATAAACTTCTTAGAACCAATATAAACTTTGCAAGTACCGATAAACCTTTAGAAGTTATTGGCATAACTAGCTCAGGTCCTGGTGAAGGTAAATCGACTGTAGCTGCGAACCTGGCTATTGCTATGGCACAAAGCAATAAATCTGTGCTTCTATTAGACACTGATCTTAGACGGTCCCAACAGCATAAAATATTTAGATTTCGTGGGCGCCCCGCAGGAATTACCGAAATACTTACAGATACTAGAACCTTACAAGAATGTTGCCTCGAAACTCATGTTGAAGGTCTTAGCTTAATTCCTGCAGGAGCAACACCACCAAATCCATCTGAGCTTTTAGGATCGCAAAAAATGGCTAATTTAGTAGCAGAACTAAAAAATGAATTTGATCTAATCATTACTGATTTGCCTCCTGTTATTTCTGTAACTGATGCTTTAGTAATGAGCCCACAAAGACAAAGCCATCAACAAGTGG
>DUTE01000250.1 GCA_012842235.1 Bacillota bacterium | reverse complement strand
GATATTGATTTCGAGTTACGAATTGCCGACCTACTTATCCCCAATATTTCACTGAGCTTTTCCTTAATGTCGCTTGACCATTCGTGGGGTGGCAGGAGAGAGTTAATGCGGAATATATTACCGCTGCCATCATTATTCATTACCATATTCATTTTGGTTGCTTTGGCAAGGTCAGGATTGATATCAAAGCCAAAAAAATTACTAGAAGCAATTTCTGATATCTTATCTTGGAATATTCTATCCTTATCATGACTCCACTCAATACGAGGTTTACCAAAGATGCTTTCCATCTGTTCCTCAAGCTCTTTGATAACTTTATTCATAGCAATAACAAGAAAACCACCAGTACCACAGGCAGGGTCTAGAACCTTCTCACATGACATGGGAGCAAGCATTTCTACTGTCATGTGCATAATATTTCTGGGTGTAAAAAATTCTCCTCTGTCGCCTCGCAAATTTGCACCTACAAGTTCTTCATAAGCTTTACCCTTAATATCAATATGAGTATTAAGTAAACTATAACTTTGAAGCCCACTAACAATATAAGCTAAACTTCTCGGCGATAATTTTATTTCGTCATTGATTTCAAATATTTTATTGTGACGCCTCTTTACTCTTTCAAATATTTTTGAGATTCGCTTCTTTACGGTGAGTTGACCATCTGGGTTTGATCTCTCTGATGAAGTTACATAAAATTCAAGCGGATCAGGTATGTTTCTTTCGTCTTCTATCTTGCAAAATATTACCTTTAGCAACTCAAAAAAGGCTGGTTGCTTTTGCATTCCGTCGTTGGCATATATATGATTATGGCATGTCTTGAACACAAATAAGAGGTTATCTTCGACTGCGTTGCGTAACGAGCTTCTTTTTGGTTTATCTATATCTTCAACTGATCCGTCAGCAGATGGTATATCATTATAGTCAATAAACTCTATTTGTCCTTGTTCATTTATTGTTTTTCTTATAACTTCTTTGTACTTACCGTTAGTCCACATGCCCCATTTACAATTAGGACAGACAGATATATAAGATTTTAACTGTTCAACTCCATCCTTTTTGTTAGTGGGTTCAACGGTTTCCTTCTTGCATTCTATAATAAGGTTAACATTTTCTTGGCTAAAATTTTCGCAACCATCGGGAAAAATAACAATATCCGCCCGAGGTTTCTTAGAACCAAGTTTTAATGTGTACTCAACTTTAATTCTTTCTTTCGAGTATTTAAGCTCACTTACTAATCTCTTTTCAATGTTTTGTCGTACATATTCTTCTGGGGTATCTTTCCTAAATTTACCATCTATATAATCACATATTTTCCCTTCAGGAATAGTTATTATTGATGTTGTTTTATTTAGATCTAATACATTTACAGCTTCTGACATTTGCTATTCCTCCTCTCTCTATAAAAGGGTATCTTTATATAATTCTACGTAAGGCAAAAAAAATCCTCTTAAATGCTAAACACTTAAGAGGACTATAATAACCGTTAGGGTAAACGTCTGCCACAGGTTTTGCATTTTTGAAGATACGATATGTGAGCTTTTTTAGGTTGTATTCCGGCCTGTGAGGGTTATGGTTGGGTCTAGACTTTTCCTTCTCTCGAATGTCTTTTTGGAATTTTGTTTCAATACTCGTTTTAAGGTTTACACCTCTTACACGGTATGTACCCTATCCCTACTGCCTCATCCCTGGTGTTGAAATAAACCCTGTTGTGTTCCGCCGGCAGTGATGAACAGGTTGTTTTGTGGAATTTCTTTGTGTTCTTGTTTCCGATATAGTTGCCAGAAGTTTGGGTAGCTACACTTTGTGTAGCCTTTTTATCAGATACTGAAGATGTATTGGGTGCCCTAGGTTGAACGGAGCTGCCTAATGTTTGTATAGTAAGGGTTTTCCCATCGGATACAAAGATAACTGTCCCGTTGGTATCTGTCCTGTATGTCTTAACGCCTGCATTAGTTAATTTGCTTAATGTCTCCTGGTGAGGGTGTCCATACTGGTTCCCTGCACCGCATGAAAAGACAGCATATTTTACCATCATTTTTAAAAGCT
>DUTE01000023.1 GCA_012842235.1 Bacillota bacterium | reverse complement strand
TGCCGAGATAGCTCAGTCGGTAGAGCAGAGGACTGAAAATCCTCGTGTCGCCAGTTCAATTCTGGCTCTCGGCACCATCTTTAGTTTATAGGTGCGGTTACTCTGCAAAAGAGTGGTCGCACTTTTTTTATTCTAAAAAAGGGAAAAGAGAAATTAATGCGAAATATTAATACCAGGTAATGAAACCAAGGTATAATAGTTTGATCGTAAAATTAACTATTAGCTTTTAGGCTATAATAAGACTAGTTTTTGGGAGGATGGAAGATGAACAAATGGGCAGTTATTCTTGGTGCATCTAGTGGATTTGGAGCGGCAACTGCAAAAGAACTAGCCGCAAATGGCTATAATATCTGTGGTGTGCACCTAGACCGTCGAGCACATATGGAGCCTGTCAATGAGCTGATTAAAGAACTTGAGGCCTTTGGTGGGGAGGTTGCCTATTTTAATATTAATGCCGCAGATGAAGAAAAACGCCAAGAGGTTGTTGATTTTTTACAACAAAAAGATGCAGGGGTATATATTCTTTTGCACTCGCTAGCTTTTGGGGGGTTAGCACCATTTTTTGAAGGGGAGAAGGTTTTAACACAAAAGCAGTTAGAGATGACACTAAATGTTATGGCCAATTCCCTTGTGTATTGGAGCCAAGACCTTTTTAGAGCAGGGCTCCTAAAAAAAGGTGCATCTGTTTATGCTATGACTTCTATGGGCTCAACTAGGGCAGTAGCAACTTATGGTGCTGTTGGTGCTGCAAAATCAACTTTAGAAAACTATATTAGGCAGATTGCTTTAGAACTTGCTCCCTATGGCATTAGAGCAAATGCGATTAGAGCAGGTGTAACCATTACACCTGCGTTAGAAAAGATTCCCGTAGTAGATTATTTAGTTGCTGAAGCCAAAAAGAAAAATCCTTCAGGACGTCTAACAACGCCCGAAGATGTTGCTAGAGCTATTTTAGCGTTAAGTGTAGATGAACTTTCTTGGATGACAGGAAATGTTATCAATGTAGATGGCGGAGAAGAAATATCTGTCTAATACTTGATTTTTGGGGCTTGAGTGGTCTATACTATAATTAGTGATAGTCTATAAGCGGACGTAGTTCAATTGGCAGAGCATCAGCTTCCCAAGCTGAATGTTGCGGGTTCGAACCCCGTCGTCCGCTCCAAATAGAATTTGTAAGGCTAGGTGTCTGACACCTAGCCTTTTTTAAGGTTGTGTTTGCTTTGTTAAGTATTTATGAGGTTTTATTACATAGCTTAGGACCTCAAGGCTGGTGGCCTCATCCAACAAGATTTGGTAAGATTGTAGGAGCAATTTTAGCTCCTGCGGTCAAATGGAGTAATGTGGAAAAAGCTGTAGAAAACCTAGAAAAAGCCGGTATAGACAATTTTCAAGCACTAAACGAGGTAGATGTAAACTACCTTGAAGAGTTGATCAAACCAAGTATTTATTTTCGCAAAAAAGCAAAAGCATTAAAGTGTATGGCTCAAAGAGAAGATCTCTTAAACAAAGAAGGTTCACTGGCCTTAAGAGAAGAACTTCTCCAATTACCAAATATAGGCAAAGAAACAGCCGATAGTCTTCTTCTTTACTCTTGGGATTATCCTATAATGGTTGTAGATGCCTATACAAGAAGAGTGCTTTATCGGCTTGGTTTATTTGGCTTGCCTAATGAAAAAATCAACTATGACGACCTCAGAGAATTAATAGAAAAAGCCCTACCCAAAGATTTATATATATATCAAGAGTTTCATGCACTCATAGTTCGCCTTGGCGAATTGTATTGTCGCAAAAAGCCACTGTGTGTTGAGTGCCCTTTAGCGCAAAAAGAGATCTGTAAAAAAGTAGATATAGTCGAAAGGAGTTAGCGATGATTAGAGCAATTTTATTTGATCTTGATGGAACTTTAATTGATAGCACAGAGCTTATACTTGTATCTTTTAACTACGTAATGAAAGAGTATTTGCAAAAAGAGGTACCAGAAGAAGAGATAAGAAATCTTTTTGGGATTCCTCTTAGAAAGCAGATGGCTCTTTTTGGTACAGAGGGAAGAGCCGATGAGCTTGTAGAAAGATATAGAGAGCACAATTTACAAAACCACGAAAAATATCTTAAACCAATTAAAGGTGCCAAAGAGACTTTAGCAGCTTTGAAAGAAAAAGGATATCTTTTAGGTATCGTAACTAGTAAAAAAGAAGATGCAGCAAGGCTTGGTATGCAGATCTGTCAGATAGAGAGCTTTTTTGATGTATTTGTTTTTTCAGATGATGTTACTATTCATAAACCAGAGCCAGAGCCAATTTTGCATGCTCTAAGACAGCTTAAAGTATCTCCAAAAGAAGCTGTTTATGTAGGGGATAGCACCTATGATATTATCTCAGGGAAAAAAGCTAGAGTAGAGACGGTAGGTGTAGGTTACACACCTGTAAGTAGAGAGGCTCTTAAGGCTACAAACCCCGATCATTGGATAGAAGAAATCACAGAAATCTTGGAGATATATTAATATGGAATGTAGGAGATGTTCTAACTGTTGCAGGGAACCAGGTTGGCTTATTCCTGCAGATTGGGAGATAATTGCCAAAAGGCTAGACATTACCCAAGAAGAACTTCTACAAAGATACCTAGTTATAGACTATTTAGCAGACAAGACCTATGGCTACAGATACGTATTGGCTCCAGTGAAAGTTTTCCAACAAAAACCTTTGGCAAAACCAGGACAGAGAGTACCTTGGAACTATGCTCATTTAGAAGGCAAATGCATCTTTCTCAAAGATAACCTTTGCTCACTTCATCCTGATAAACCTGTAGAGTGTCGAGAATATCAATGTATGGAGCATGAGGATAAACAGATAGCTATAGCCAAAATTGTTGATCCCAATGAATATGCTAAAGAGGTTTTAGAAGGGTCAAAAAGAGAAGAGATTATTAAGCTTTGGCAAGAAATTGGCCTAGAAAGATATGTGATTCCACTGCGGGAAGTCTTTTCTTAACCAAACTTTAAAGGATATGCACTTATTTTTGTAGAAATATACTAGAAATATACAATGAATAATCAT
>DUTE01000249.1 GCA_012842235.1 Bacillota bacterium | reverse complement strand
TGTGGCTTCTCTACTTGTAATGTTTTTGGCGATAGCCTAATTTAGGACCATCAGTTTTTGTTGTTTCCTATTGAGTAATGTAAAATATCTTCTCTTTCATAGGTTACATTTTGTCAGGAAAGTTCAATATGGGCGATAGAATAAAACAGCTATAACAAAACGTATATTTCGTAGGCTAATCTGACTTTCCTGGTCTAAGGATCAAATCATTTCTATTTTGCTAGTCAAGGCGAATCTGAATATATGACCTATTTCTTTGCAATGGATTAATTTTCAATTTGCAAATAAAATACTGTGATTGGTGACAATGTGCTTAGTTTAACAATAATCAGACTTACATAATCGCACTTACTGGCAAAAGTTGTTGATTAAGACATCTTTTGTTAACAATTTTAAAGACACAAATCATTTTCTACCTTACCTCGAACTTGTACCGAATATAGCCTGACTGATGAGGCTAACATAGAAAAGCAGGTAATCAAAGCGTTCTTAGTCTTTTAATGGCAATTTTGCGTCTATCTGTTAAACATTCATTGGACTTTTTGTTGGTCAGAGTGTTTATGTGCTAAATGTATCTTCTCCTCTCTACTTAAAAAAAGGGTGGAAAAAACGCAAAACCATATAACAATAAACTATTAACCAAAGAGGAAGAAAAGCATTAAAACTGGATAGAGTATAAAGATGATAGATATAACGAAATCAAATAATATGGCAAATAAATTATAAAACAAAAAATATGATGCATAAGATGTAGCAAATTGTAACAAAATCCATATTATATTTATATTTTTTGGACTGAACGAAGAACTGTTTTTGGCAAATAATGAAAGAAAATATGCTTTGAAATAAAATAATGATGTTAGATAAGACAAACTAATGATAAATGAGATAAAAAAATACGAAATCTATGGTAATCATTTACATTTAATACAAAGGTTAAGATAAATTTTTAGCGAACAAATTAAATAAGGGATGGAGGTAGGAAAAGGTAATGTTTAGGATAAAGTTAAAATCTAAGCCAAGATTAGCAAAGATATTTGTTGTTATGGTTGTTGTTTGTAATTTGTTTTTATTAACTCAAGGAGCTCCGTTAAGTAATTTGATACTTCACGAAACAAAAGCTCATTTTACAAAAGCGACCTTAGAAGGCATTAAATGGGATAAAGATGCACTTGTTCTTGATGAAAGTGGTTTGTTAAAGGGAGAGGGAACAATTATTTCTTCTGAAATCAAAACTTCATTTCCTTTTAATAACGCTGTACCATCATGGAATTGCATATCACCTCTAAAAACTGGTATCAAAGTTGAGTTAAGAGCTGGTAGAGACCAAACCTGGACTGATTGGTTTGAGATCTCTCAATGGGGAAGAGGTATACCAGCAAGAGGTAATGGGTTAAAAAGGTCGTGGCATGGTTATGTAGATGCTGATATTCTTGAATTATATCAAGATTATGACTATATACAATACAAAATTACTTTACTTTCTCTAGATGGACAAGAATCTCCAAGAGTTAGACGTTTTGCAATTGTTTATGCTAATAAATTCCAGCCAGGTCTTAGAGACGATGATGGACCTTCAGATGCTTGGGGAAAAGTTGTAGATGTTCCTTTTTTTTCACAGACTGTAGAAGACCCTAGTATAGCTGGTAGAATATG
>DUTE01000248.1 GCA_012842235.1 Bacillota bacterium | reverse complement strand
GAGCGGTTTGAACAATATCATCGGGAAGTTTGTCCTTACATGTGCTGCTGAAAATAATTAGATTAAAATCTATTATCACATCGGGAAGTTTATATTCTTTAGCTAGCTCAATTCCCTCTTTAACGTGGTTTAAGATGACCATTCGCGAAAGATTAGGTGTCATCTTATCGTGAGGGTTTTCGCCACCTCTTTGATTTTCGACAAAAAAGTATGGACGAGCTAATTTACCCACATCATGATACAAAGCTCCTACCCTTGTAAGAAGTGGGTCTGCCCCAACTGCCTCAGCAGCAGTTTCCGCAAGATTACCAACTACTATTGAATGATGATAAGTTCCTGGTGCTTCTAATGACAATCTTCTTAAAAGTGGGTTATTGGGATTAGAAAGCTCTAATAACCTCATAGGAGAAGTGACACTAAAGAGTATTTCCAAAAATGGCAAAACACCTATCGTTAAAATAGCAGAGACTATTCCATTAATAAATCCAGCAAAACTCATAATAAGAAGGGTTGTATCCTCTAAGACTAGACCAGAGGCAATCATAGTTGTAGCATTAGCTAAGCCAACAATAAAACCGGCTTGCATTAGCTTGCTTCTTTGTGTAGCATCTGCAACACAATAGACACCTACAATTGCTCCTAAAAGACTCATTACAGTAGGTGCAAAAGCAAAATCGGCATAAAAAGCAGCCATAATAGAGTAGGCTACAGCTGAAAAAACACCAAGTGACGGATTAATTAAAACTGTAATTAGCATTGTTGCTGATGATGCTGGGAAAAAGTAAATAGCATAAGGCCACTCAATTAAAGAAAGAAGTTTGCCAAGGACAGCAATAACAACTGCAATTGTACTATATAAAGCAAGGTATTTGTTCTCTAAATGATGATAAAAAGAAAAAATGTAGTAATAAAAAATACCAACGATAATAATAGTAAGGATCACAATCCCTATGGCCTTTTGCCAATTCCAACTTTTCTTTAAGAGATTTAGTTCCTCTAATATCAGCATATCCTTATCGGTTAAAACATCACCTTCTCTAATTATTACCTGGCCTTTTTTAATTTTAGGTGCATCAAGTTGTGCTGCTTCAACTGCTTTTTCAATAATAGTCCGTACTTTAGCACTATCAAGGATTAAATTAGGTCTTATAACTGCCTGTGCCACCTCTGAGGCAGCTGTAAGAACTTCAAATTCAGCATCTACATCAGAACTTAAAAAAAGCTGAGAAACTTTTTCTTGTGCTTGAGAAAGAGTTGTAGATGAAACACCTTCTTCCATAACTAATCCAACTATTTCAAGCCCCATAGTCTTTATTAGGTCTAATGTTTCTTCTTCCTGAAGCATTAATAACCTTATAGTAGATGCAGGGATATCTAGTTTGGTTTCTTCACGGATTAAATTTTGTAAGATACCAACATCCTTTGCTTTGGCTGTAGTATCTGCTCTGTTTTCCACAATCATCCTAAATATCTCTTGGAAGTCTTCTTCAGCTGAATAGAGATATGTCTTCTCTACACGATAATTTTCAGGATTTTCACTAGCATCCTTGGATACTTTCCTTTCTACTTCACGCTGAATATCTTCCCAACTGGTATAATCTAAAATTTCGCGGGGAGCAACAATATCACGTTTAACAACATCTCCTGCTTGAAGATCAAGCCTTTCTCCATAGAGTGAGCTAAGAAAGAGAAGACACAACACAACTGTTGTCCCCAAACCCAAAAGACGCCTTTGAGTTTCTTTTCGCTTAAAATATTGGCCAATTTTATTAAAATATTCTTTAAAATCACTTTGCCAACCATTACTCTCTAGAGCAGGAAATCTGAGTTTCTTGCCGCTTGGTTCACTTTTCACGCGGCCAACCTCCTTCCTCAGTTGTTCACTGCTGTCTAAAGTGTTTCATTTCTTTTTTCATACTGTTCATAAGCTAAAATTATTTTCTGAACCAAAGGATTTCGCACAACATCTTTTTCAGTGAGATAAACAAAATCTATACCTTCTATACCTTGTAATATCTTTGTAATATGCACAAGACCAGAAGACTTGTCCGGTGGAAGATCAACTTGAGTAATATCACCTGTTATAACCATCTTTGAACCAAACCCTAGTCTTGTAATAAACATCTTCATCTGTTCTTTAGTAGTGTTTTGAGCTTCGTCTAAGATCACAAATGCATCATCTAAAGTTCTACCACGCATATAAGCAAGGGGAGCAACTTCTACTACTCCCTTTTCCATGTAGCGTTTAAAAATATCAAAACCTAGTATATCATAAAGAGCGTCATATAAAGGTCTTAGATATGGATCTACTTTTTCCTGTAAATCACCTGGCAAAAACCCTAGGCTTTCACCTGCTTCAACTGCAGGCCGGCAAAGAATCAAACGATTAACATCTTTTCTTTTCAGTGCCGCTACAGCCATGGCCATAGCTAAATAAGTCTTTCCTGTACCTGCAGGCCCTATAGAAAAGACAATATCATTTTTTTTAACCGCCTGAACATATTGAAGTTGCCCAGGTGTTTTGGGACGTATAGGTTTACCGCGGGAATTAATCTGTATTGCCTCAAACTCTATGGGCATAGTTTGATCCTCTGTTAGAGTAAATAGTGTCTCCTGTTCAGTTAATTCACCTTGAATATCAATCTTTTCAAGAAGCGATTCTATAACTAAGACCATCTTTTCAATATCCTTTTTTTCACCAATCATATGGATTTCGCTACCTCTAGACATAATCTTGCCGGGAAATTTTTCCTCTAAAATACGCCAGTTGTTATGAGATGGACCCATTAGAGTTTTGAGCTTGACTATATCACCGACAGATATTACCCTGTGAACCTGTTCAGACAACTAATACTCACCTGACCTTTCTTTTGTCAGATCTGTTTCTATTTTAGCTCTAAGGCGGACTATTGCTTCTGTATTAGAAAAAGAGCTTTCAATCTTTTTGTCAAGCACCTTGCTAACCTGAGAAATCTCAAAGAAAAAATCTTCAGCTTCTTTAAGTGCCCGATCTAAAGCTTCTTGCTCACTTATTTGCCAAAAAACCTCTTTTAACTCATGATACATGACTAATGAGACTTCGACAAATTGTCTTCTGTTCCCTGCCCAACCAAAGCGGTACATCTCCTGAGACCAGCTTTTTGTATCTTCATTAACCATACCTATATTAAACTGTTTTGTACCGATTCTTAATATAAGTTGTTTTTTTTTATTCCCTGTCTCTACAGAGGCAAGTGTTCTAAAAGGTGCTTTTTTTATGATCTCAACTACACTTTCGCCAATTACCTGACCTTCAGCATAAGGATTGCCTTTAATAACAACTTGCCCTTTATATACTACATCCCCAGGTTTAACTAAACTATCACCTAAGATTACATTTACATAGCGGACTATCCCCCCAAGGCTTGTTATAATCTCTTTTTTGGCTGTTTTTTCTGGTTCTTTACTTCGTTTTGAAACTTCTATGTTTAGCCTAACACCATCTTTTTTAAGATCAAAAAAAATTATCTCAGGAAAAGTCTTTTTTAGTTTTAGCGATAGTTGAGTAGTATTTTTCAATCTTGAGCCTGGTCTAAGCCCATTTTCCTCTAAAAATTCATGTATTTGAACAGCTGTAAGCTCATCACAACCATAATAGACAAAGGTCCAGACACGACTAGACCAAAAAAAACCAAGTAAAAGACCGGATAAAATAAAGGTAATAAGAAAATATTTAATTGGCCTGTATGTCTGCATAAGTACTGAAAATTCAAGTCCTTCATTCTCTGCTAACTCTTTTAACCTTTTTAGTTGTCGATAGTGACATCTTCCATAGAGAGCTTGCCCACTACGGCTTATATCGTAGATTTTTAGGTTTTTTGCTTGTGATAAAAACCGCTCAATTTGATTATCACCTTTTTTAACCGAGTTGCCTACCACCATAAACACCGCTTTAGCCATGGCTTTCCACCTCAAATTGACTAAGATCGCCATATATCTCTAAGGAATCAGGTAGCAGTAGGTTCAGTTGCAAATTCTTTCCTGTTATCACTAGCCTAGCTTTGGCTTTAACAATCTCAACAACAACCTTTTCTTTTTCGTATATTAACAGACGTATAGGGTTTTCAATAATTATTTTTTTTTGTAATGGGTAAAAAGCAACTTTAGGCTCTCTGCCTAATAACTCTGCTGGCAATTCTAAGCTTTTTTGGATTTTTTGCCAAACCCTCTGCACCCTGACTCCCCCCCTTAACAGCAATAATATGCCTAAATCTTTTAGTTAAGTAAGAATCGCCTATCGCCTATCGCCTATCGCTTTTGGCTTTTAATCATAGCTATTCTATTTAACCGCAGCTTAGAAGAAGTGAGTAGCAATAAGTTGAAAATTAATAACTCCAAGTTAAGAGCTTTGCTATAAAACTTATGCTCTCTTTTGCTCTCTCTATTCCAAATTCGCCTGCTAAAAGCGGTTCAATGCCAAGCCAATATTAGAATTTAGATAGAAAAAAAAGACCGCTAGCCTCTTTAGTGTTATCTAGCGGTCTTTTGGTATTACAGTATTAT
>DUTE01000247.1 GCA_012842235.1 Bacillota bacterium | reverse complement strand
TTTTAGTGTTCACTACAGCCTATGCAGTGAACAAAGGTTTCGAGTCAATTGCTCGAGCAAGTGAAATATTAGTAGTTATTGTTGTGATTATTGCCATTACGATAACTCTTTTACTGATAGAAAAGTTCGATTTTAGTAACTTCTTGCCACTTTGGCCAAGTAACTGGAGAGCTATTTTTAAATCAAGCTTTAATGTTTTGGCTTTTCCCTTTGGAGAAACAATAGTATTGTTAGCTGTTTTTTATCAATTTGATAAGACAAAAAAAGTATTTCCTAGTTATTTTTGGGGGAGCTTACTAGCTTTTGTTGTGCTTTTACAAGTCGTAGTAAGAAATACAGCGGTACTAGGTGAATTTAGTAAGTATAGTTCTTACCCAGCTTATGATGCAGCAAGGTTAGCAAATGTGGCACAGATTATCAGTAGAGTAGAGGTTTTAATATCGATTAACTATATGTTTGCAGGCTACATCAAAGTTACCTCTACTTACTATGTTCTTTGCAGAGCTTTAAAAGAAATTTTTAGCTTGCCATCTTACAAGCGTTTGGTTTTTCCTCTTGGGGCATTAATTAGCTTAACAGTGATTTCACACCAAAGTACCATTGTCCAAAATCTATTTTTTGTAATAGAAATTTATCCTTATTATGCTATTATCCCTCAATTTTTTATTATGTTAATAGCAGCGGTTTTACTTCTTCTAAAAAGAAAGAGGGTGGCTCTTTGAACTATATTGTTATGCTAGTTGTTTTCTCTCTAATGTTTTTAAGAGATCGCAAACACCTACAAAAAGATAATAACAAAAGAGAAAAGATAGTTTATGGGACTTTGTTTAGTCTAGGTGTAGTTTATTCGTTTTTGCTGGTCGCAAATATAGCGAGGTTTTCCCTTATCGACCTACTTATATCTGTAGTAGCCTATCTTCGAGGGATAAATATACCAACATTATTCTAAAGAAAGCTAAGCGAAACTCAATACATAAAAGAGGAATTGGCCATTTGGTGGCCAATTTTATTATTAAGATAGCTTCGTACTTGAAGACGGTAATAGGCATTTAGAACATTGAATTTATATTGGAAGGAGAGAGTAAATTGACGGCAGAAAATGCAAAATCTCGTAATAAAACGATTACAACAATAGTAATCGTGGCGATTATTCTTGTTGTCGCTTTACTAGCGTACAGGTATTTTTCTGAGAAGACTAGACTCTTAAATGCTGGGCGTTATTATACCTATGGGGTAAACAAGTTTAAGGAATCTCAAGGTATTCCTATTGATCCTGCAGATACCTCTACAACAACAACTGCCCAACCAACTAAACCGATAGATAGAGAAGTGGCACTTGAAGCTGTAGATAATTTCCGTCAATCAGTAGGTTTTGATAATCAACGTGCAGATTCTTGGGTTGGAATGGCTGAGGTCTATACTAAATTAAATGAGTTTGAAAAAACTATCGAAGTCTTAGAAGAGGCCGCAGAGGTTAAATATGAATCAGTCAGTAACAAAGTTACTGTTTTAACTGCTTTAGGTGATGCATATTTTAGAGTAGGTCGCTATGAAGATGCGGCTAAAGCATATGATGATGCAATAAAAGCATCCCCTAAAAACCCAATTGTAGCACTTGCTTATTCAGGTAAAGTTCTTGCTAAGCTTGAAAGTGGGGATCTTTCTGAAGTAGGACAGTTTACTGAGTGGGTAAGAAATGGTCAAGAACTTGATAGCCGTGCTGAAAATCAACACATCTACCATTTTGCTTTAGGTTGGACCTATGAGGTTAGGGGCAGAATGGATCAGGCACTTGCAGAATACAAAGAAGCTATTTCCTACAATGACAAATATCCTCGTCTTCTTTATAGAACAGCACTACTAGAACGCTCACAAGGACTTTTCTTAGAACCATATCTTAGATTGCGTCTAGCTGTAGAAAACAGTGAAGCTAGTGGGGTAACCTATATTCCTGCTGTTGAAGCTCTTGCAGAGTTAGATAAAGAATTATCTTCGAAAAGTAGTGCAGAACAGGCAGCAATCCATGTTGAAGTAGCCAATTATTATTATGTTCAAGATAGCAAAAACACAGAGAAAATCACAGCGTTATACAAAAAGGTCTTAGAGACTGATGATAAAGCGCCAGCAAGTGCACTAGCCTACGCTAGACTTGCATCTATTCTACTTGATACCCGTGTTGATGAAGAATTAGAAGCAAATGCTGTCAAAGCTATAGATATGACCGAAAAAGGTGTTTCCGTTGCCACAAGCGGTAAAGATAAATCACTTAACTATGTTGTTATGTCTAAAGCCAAACGCATACAAAGAGATTTTGATGGGGCAATTGCTGTAGCTAATAAAGCTATCGAAGCAGATCCAGAAAATTATAGAGGATACCTTGAACTTGCAATGAATTTTTATGAAGCTTATAGCGATTTTGATGTAGATGTAGGCCATGATCCTGCTTTGTTACCAAAATATGAGGATTATCTCTATCAATCAAGAGATGTTATTCAAAAAGCAAAAGAACTTGTAACCTATGATCGCGAAGTTGAATCTTATTCGAAACGAATCGACAGAGCTATTGATAGGTTAGAAAAAGAAAAAGCAGAACAATAAAATAGGTATAGTTGCCTCCTTGGCTGGTTAGGCTAATTTTAGTCTAACACCAAGGAGGTTTTTTTGTGTTAAGAGGTCTAGAAGAGGAAACAGTGCGTTTAATTGCAGATTTTTTAGATAACCGCAAAGGTGATGAGGCTTCATTAGCAAATTTGTCCGAAAACGAGCGAAGTGAGCTTTTAGACCTTTTGCAATGGGAACTTGGCGTCATGTTAGATACTGATATGTACGATGAACTCCTCTATGGAGAAATGGAACTGAATCATATACTTAACGCTTTTTATGAAGGTATACCTATACAGTAGCTGGAGGTGAAGATCTTATGTGGGGAAATAGAGAGGATAGAGTTGCTCTGGCAGAAAAAATTGAAGTACGCTATAAAGGTCTTCTAGCAAAATCAGGTGCTAATCGGATCTATCTTCATTGTGGTTTTGGAACTGATTGGCGAAATGTTAGGGATGTGGCCATGAATAGAGATGACGATGGTACCTGGAGAGTAATGTTAGAATTAAAGGATGGTTCGGAAGTGAATTTTTGCTTTAGAGACGATGCTGGCAATTGGGATAACAACAACGGGAAAAACTGGGGTTTTGTTGTCGATGATTCCCAACTAATTTCACAGTAGAGATTAAAGAGGCTA
>DUTE01000246.1 GCA_012842235.1 Bacillota bacterium | reverse complement strand
GGGAAGAATTTGTCAACAAGTATGAGGAATACACTTGGCAAATACTCAAGGAGGCCAATCTTTTTATAGATGGTAAAGTAGATGTCTTTGGCATTGAGTGTTCCCTTGACGATTTGTTAAACGATATCGATCCCACAACTAATGAGAAATGGCCACAAAAACACTATAAAGAATATTGGTTTCATGCTGGAGCAGCACCTGGGGATGTCAAATTTACCTGGGAATATATGAAGCACAACTTCTTGATTTCACTTGGTAAGGCCCATGTATTTACACAAGATGAAATTTATGTAAAAAAAGCGATGGAATATATTGAAAAATGGCTAGAAAAGACAGATGACTGGATTGGTGTAAGTTGGGTAGGGCATGTACATATGTGCCAACGAATGGTTAACTGGTTTTCTTGGTTAGATATGTGCAAAGATAGTCCTCTCTTTAACGCTGGATTTTATGCTAAGGTAGATGCTTATATTAGAAAGCAACAAGAGCTTTTAGAAAAAGAGTACCCTAATCCTCGAAATAACCACAAGCTTGTCTCAATTGTGACGATTATTCTTTGTTATCTCCACTTTGCAGAGGCAGACAAGATTGAGCCTTGGTTGGCAAGGTTGAAAGAGACAGTTGAGGAGTTATTGTATGAAGATGGTGGTTTTGTTGAGCAAAGTGTAAGTTATCACAGGTTATGTGTGGAAGCCTTACTCTTATTAGGGTTATCTTTAGTCAATCATGGTTATCCTGTGCCTGAGTTTATTACTAACGCCATAGAAAGAAGCCTTATCTATTTTGATGCTATTACTACCCCTGATGGTATGCTACCTATTATAGGTGATAATAGTAACGAAATTCTTATTGTTAGACCAACTGATTTTTGGGAAAGCGAGTATCTTTTTCAACTTGCTTTAGCACTAGGAATAAATGTTCGTACCATAGATAGAATAGATCCTGATGCTCTGTTTTACCTAGGTGAGATAAAAACAGGTGAGAAACCATATCAAGATAGAAAAAGCTTCGCCTTTTCCAAAACAGGCCACTATGTGATTAAAGAAGGTAGAGATTATGCTTTCTTAAGAGCAGGAGAATTTGGTTTTTATGCACCGAACTCAAAAGCAGGTCATCCTCATAGCCACTGTGATCAACTAGGGGTTGTTCTCTATTTAGGTGGCAATGAAATTCTTACAGATCCAGGGACTTATCGCTATAACGAAAATGATTTTGAGCGGATGATCATGAAAGATGAATCTTTCCACAGCACTTTCCTTGTTGATGATATCCACCAAGCAAGATATACATCAAGCTTTAGTTATGATGATGCTATAGATGGACTAGGGAAAATCGTTAACGATAAAATCGTTGCCGAATTAGCTATTGGCGGGGTTTTGGCCAAAAGAACAGTCTCTTTGAGTCAAGGTAGCTGTATTATTGAAGATGACTATACCCCAGAAGACGGACAAAAGCATAATTTGCAGATCTTCTTCTGTCTAAGTCCTCGTTTTTCCATTGTAAAATGTGATAAGAATAGAGTTCTTTTGCAACACATTGGCTCAAGGCGTTATTTAGCAATAGATCATGACACAGATACAATAGCTAATATCAAAATAGGATATGTAAGCAGAGAGTATAATCAAGCAAGACCTAACCAGCATTTAGTTTTTGCTCTACCTCTTAATGAAAGGAAAAACTTTACTTTCCGTTTTCATTACGTACCTAATAAATAATGAAAGTAAGCCGCAAATTAGTTGATAATTTGTGGCTTTTTTCTCTATAATATGGGGTTTAGGCTTTAGTTCTAGGGACAAGTCCTTAAATAACAGTGCAAGGAAGTCTAGGGGTAAGTTTAGAGCAAAACATGAAGACAGCAAAAAAACCACTGAGTCTAAGAACATAAAGTACATGCATAGCTCATAGCTATTTTTTCTATTATGTTTTCTTACCTAAGGATCTATAGGTGCACAACACAAAGATTGGCTATG
>DUTE01000245.1 GCA_012842235.1 Bacillota bacterium | reverse complement strand
CATGATAAGCATCTGCTGTTGAACCAAAACCAACTATCTCACCATAGATCTTTGCTCCTCTTTTTAGAGCATGTGATAGTTCTTCTAACACAAGAACCCCAGCACCCTCACTCATAACAAACCCATCTCTGTTTAAATCAAAGGGGCGAGAGGCTTTTTGGGGCTCATCATTTCTTGTGCTTAGTGCCCTAGCTGAACTAAATCCCGCAATAGAAAGTGGGGTAATAGCAGCTTCTGCTCCACCGGCAATCATAATCGTTGCCCCAGACCATCTGATAGCATTAAAAGCATCGCCAATAGAGTGTGCAGAAGAGGCACAGGCTGTGACAGTTGCTTGGTTTGGTCCTTTAGCACCAAGCATAATCGATACTTGCCCTGCTGCCATATCAGCAATCATCATCGGTATCATAAATGGAGATACTCTTGAAGGTCCTCTGTCTACAAGAATCCGGCATTGTTCTTCAACAGTACCAATACCACCTACACCTGAGCCAATATAGACACCTACTTCTTCAGCATTAGAATCATCTATAGTAAGAAAAGCATCGCTTACTGCCATTTTAGCTGCAGCCATTGCTAGCTGCACAAACCGGTCAGTTCGGCGGACTTCCTTTTTTTCCATATAATTTTCCGGTTGAAACCCTTTTACTTCTCCGGCAATCTTAACATTGAAATCACTAGTATCAAAATGAGTGATTAAATCAATACCGTTTTTACCTTTTATTAAATTGTCCCAAAGTTCAGAGACATTAAGACCAAGTGGGGTAACAGCCCCTAGACCTGTTATTACTACTCTCTTAAGCAATTTCTTCTCTCCTCTTTCGGGGGAGGCTTAACCCTAAGCCTCCCCTTCTTTATGAGGTTTATCAGTTTTTGTTGTTTTCAATATAAGCGACAGCATCACCGATGCTATTAATTTTGTCAGCATCATCATCAGAGATAGTCAAATCAAACTCATCTTCGAGATCCATTACTAACTCGACTACATCTAGAGAATCAGCACCAAGATCTTCAAAAGTGGTCTCCGGAGTAATTTGATCTTTTTCAACTTTTAGCTTGTCTGCAACAAGCTCAACTACTTTCTCAAAAACATCCATTTCTTTGTTTTCACCTCCTTGTACTGATTAAACTACATATTCATGCCACCGTCTACACTAATAATCTGTCCTGTAATATATTGATTAACATCAGAAGCTAAAAAAGCAACTACTTTAGCTACATCTTCAGGTTTTCCTAGTTTTGCTAGAGGAATATTTGCTCTAATCTCTTCAATAACTTTGTCTGGCAAATCTTTAGTCATCTGTGTGTCAATAAATCCAGGAGCAACGGCGTTACAAATAATATTAAATGGTGCACCTTCTTTGGCAATTGTCTTAGTAAAACCAATGACCCCAGCCTTAGAAGCTGCGTAATTGGCCTGCCCCATATTACCAGATAGGCCAACTACCGATGTTATATTTATAATTTTACCAAATCGGTTTTTCACCATAGGACGAAAAACCGCCTTTGTACAATTAAAAACACCTTTGAGGTTTACATTAATTACATTATCCCAGTTTTCTTCAGTCATTCTCATAAACAAAGCATCCCGCGTAATTCCTGCATTATTCACTAAAATCTCAACTGTTCCCAAATTCGACTCAATTACTTTTACTCCTGCCAAAACCTCTGACAATTCCCCTACATTGGCTACTACACCTAAAACCCTGTTACCAGATAATTGGTTAAGCTTTTTTACCGCTGTATCAACATTTTCAGGATTAGAGCCTAATATAGCAACTCTAGCACCGGCTTTGACAAACTCCTCAGAAATAGCCAAACCTATCCCTCGTGTTCCTCCTGTAACAAGAGCAACTCGTCCCTGCACCAACTTCACCTCAACTTTGCTAGATCTTGTGGTTGTTCAATGTTAATAACCTCTAAAGATCTATCTATCTTTTTAATCAAGCCACTTAAAACCCTACCTGGGCCAACTTCAATAAAGCGTGTGACTCCTTTTTGTTTAAGATACAAAATAGATTCGTGCCAAAGAACTGGGTTTGTTAGTTGGATAAGTAAACTCTCTTTGATATCTTCGATCTCTCTTGCTGTCTCATTGCTTATAACAGGGATCTTTGCTTGTCTAAAGGACTCTTTTTCTAATTCCCGACTCAAACGCTCTTTGGCATTATTCATCAGCTTGGAATGAAACGCACCTGATACATTTAGCAAAACTGCTTTTTTTGCACCTTTTTCTTTAGCTCTCTGAATAGCCTTGTCTATACCTTCTTCTGTTCCTGAAAGAACTATCTGGCCTGGACAATTAATATTTGCTATAGCAACGTAATCTGAAATCGAGGCAACAATTTCTTTAATTGTCATAAGATCAAGACCTAAAATTGCCGCCATCCTTCCTGAAGAAGCAGCTTCTTGCATAAACTTTCCTCTTAATCTCAATAACCTTGCTCCTTGAGCTGGGGAAAAAACACCACTTGCTGCAAGAGCTGAATATTGACCAAGACTAAAACCTGCAAAATAATCAGGTATTATCTCTAAAGAACTATATATAGCAAGAGATGTAGCATAGATTGCTG
>DUTE01000244.1 GCA_012842235.1 Bacillota bacterium | reverse complement strand
TATTCTTTCCAAGGTTTAGGAAGTACGTGGCTTAAAGGCTCCTCCCCTAAGAAGGCCTGCTCCCGCTTTCTTTACAGCTTCGGCTGCAGCAAATAACTGCTCTTTGCTTTCAACTGCACAAGGACCAGCAATTACACCAAAGTGACCACCACCAAATTTTACTCCCTTGACATCGATAACCGAGGGTTCTTTTTGAAACTCCTTACCACCAAGTTTGTATGGGGAACGAATAGGTACTATTCTTTCTACACCAGGGAAAGTTTCTATATTTGCAGCCATTAGTTCATCTCTGTTACCAATTGCTCCAATAATTGTTCTTTCAACACCCTCTGAAAGGTGTGAGCCAAAGCCCAAATCCTCTAGGCGTTTTCTTACTCCATCTACTTCTGTTTTAGTTGCTTTAGCTTTCATAACAATAATCATCTTTTATCAACCCCCAATTTCATCAAAGACCTGCCAAAATCGCTGCATCTGCTCGATGCTTCCTAAAGTTACTCTAATAAATCTATTAAGTCCAAAAACACTACCGCTTCTAACAATTACTCCTTTTTTTAGCATCTTGTTAAAGATTGTATCAGCATCTTCTACCTGCATCAAAACAAAGTTTGTGTGACTTTTTACATACTTAATATCTCTCTTTTGGCACTCTTGATAAAAGCTCTCTCTTGCTTTAGCGTTTTCTCTAAAAGAGTACTCAAGATGTTCTTTATCATCAAGGGCTCTAACTGCAGCTACTTGCCCTAGAAGATTCACATTAAAAGGTTCTCTTGCTTTTTCAAGATTGGCAATAATCTCTTTTTGAGCTATACCAAAACCTACTCTAAGACCAGCAAGGCCGTAGATCTTAGAAAATGTTCGCAAAACAACTAACGGATACTTGTTAATTAGGCCAAGGGAATTAGGATAGCTCGTGTCAGCTACATACTCTGCATAAGCCTCATCGAGAACTACTAATACTCCCTTAGGGATCTTTTCTAAAAACTCAATTAACTCGACCTCTGTTACCATAGTACCTGTTGGGTTGTTAGGATTACAGATATAGATTAATTTAGTGTTATCATCGATATAGTTGTAAAAAGCCTCAAGATCATGGGTAAAATCTTTTAGAGGCACCTTTTTTACCTTAGCACCCATTAAAAGTGCACCAAATTCGTATTCGCTAAAAGTAACATCTGCTTGAACAATATTATCTCCAGGATTTAAATAGGCCTCACTTAAGAGTTTAATTACCTCATCTGAACCATTGCCGACAATGATCTCTTCTTCCTGAACTTGATAATAATTAGAGAGTGCTGTTTTTAGTTCAAAAGCTCGGCCATCAGGGTAAAGATTTAGGTTAGTAAGATAAGAGTCTATGATTTCTAGAGCTTTTTTCGATGGTCCATAAGGGTTTTCATTGGAAGCAAGCTTAATCACATCATCTAATCCTAGTTCTCTTTTTACCTCCTCAATAGGCTTTCCTGGTACATAGGGTTTAATTTTTGTAAGGGCATCTCTTGCTTTAATCATTTATATCTCTCCTTTCCACTCAGGACGTAACTTTTTAGTCTCACGAAGATAAAGGTTTTTTCCTGGTTTTCTTGCATGAACAAGAAGGCGAATACATCTAGGTATCTCCTCTTTAACTTGGTGTTGAGTTACATCTAAAAGAGCAATATTAGTAAATCCTGCCTTTCTAATAAATGAAGCAGGGTAACATGAATCAAGATCCTTTGTTACTGAACAGATAACACTAACAAGATCATCTTCAGTAAAACCGTTTAATTCTATAAACGAATACCAGAGTTCTTCAACTGCTTCTTTTATTGCCAAAGAGGTATTTTCTTTGGCGGTAGTTGCTGCTCTTAGCCCATAGATCATATCTTTTCCCCCATCTTCTAGTTTACTTTTTATCTAGAGATAAAAACATCAATGATAAAAAAATTAAGTACTCTACACTCTACACTCTACACTCTACTTCTCCACTATGTTTTTAAGCTAAAGTAGTAAAACACTGAAGTGTGTAGTTATATTTAGGTTAATCATTTTAAAAAAACTCCCGGCAATCTTTCGACTTAAAAAAATTGCCTTAGGAGTATTTCTTCTTATTTGTTTTATTCTACTATGGTATCTCTTAAATGACAAGCGGCAGATAAACCTGCAAGATACCCTGTGGAAAAGGCTGCCTGTAAATTATAGCCACCTGTATAACCACTTACATCTAATAGTTCTCCGGCAATATAAAGACCCTTAAACAGTTTTGATTCCATAGTTTTGGGGTTAACCTCCTTGAGGTTTAACCCACCAATTGTAACAATAGCCTCCTCTATTGGCCTTTTGCCGACTACTGTAAGATCTAAAGACTTTAAGAGACCAACAAGCTTAGCTCTTTCTTCTTTAGTTATAGAATGAACTTTCTTTTCTGGATCAATGCCAGAGAGTTCTATTATTACAGGGATCAATTTTTGAGGTAAGAGATCATTAAGAGCGTTTTTGAAGTCTTTATTAAGATACTTGTGAAAATCCCGCTGGATTCTTTTGTCAAGCTGCTCTTCTGTAAGAGCAGGTTTAAGATCGATTGAAAGAGTGGCCTTATTAAAGTCAAAGTTGCTTAAAGAAAGAATAACCGGTCCTGAGACACCAAAATGAGTAAAAAGCATTTCACCTTGTTCACTCTTAAGAGTCTTACCGTTTTCGCTTAATGTCGCTTTTATGTTAACTAAACTTAGACCTTGTAGATCTAAAACCCATGGTTCAGCACAAACAAGAGGTACAAGTCCAGCTCTTAAAGTACTAAAACTATGTCCTAAAGGTACAAGAAGTTTTAGAGCATCACCTGTTGAACCTGTTTTAGGGTAAGAGGCACCTCCTACTGCTAAAATAACCGTTTTAGCTCTTACCTTTTCTCTAGCACTTGAGACTAAAAAGCCATCCTCAACAACTTCTATCTTAGTTACCGGCTTTTTTAAGCATAGAGTAAACTTGCTCTCACTAGCCCTTAATAGTGCCTCAAGAACATCCTTGGCTTTTTCACTTTGAGGAAAGACTCGGCCACCTTGTTCTACTACATACTCTAAACCCCACTTAGAAAAGAACTTTAGGGTATCCTCTGGTGAAAACTGATTAAAAGCACTATACAAAAAGCGGCCTCCCTGGGTATAGTTTTCTAAAAAATCAGCTATTGAAGAGTAACGTGCATTAGTTATGTTACATCTACCTTTACCTGTAATAAGTAATTTTAACCCAGGCCGTGGCATTTTTTCCCAAATCTGGCCGCTATAGCCTTCTTCTGCAAGCTTAGCTGCTGCCGTTAATCCTGCTGCTCCTGCACCAACTATTAAACAATCTAACACTCTTTTTGACACTCCCTCAGCATCTCTACTTCTTGCTTTGTCAACTCTCTGTAGCAACCCTTTTCTAGTTTGCCTAAATCAATAGGACCGAATTTAGTCCTATGTAAACTTATTACCTCATGTCCTACTGCAGCAAGCATCCTTTTTACCTGCCTTTTTCGGCCTTCAGCAATGGTAAGGCTAACAAGAGCTGAATCTTGTCCTCTTTTTAGAACTTGAACTTTTGCTGGTTGTGTTGGCCCATCATCTAAAATCAAGCCCTCGCCTAGGGCATCAAGTGCTTTTTTGTTAGGAATTCCTTTTACTTTGGCAAGATAAGTCTTTGATACTTCATATCTAGGATGGAGAAGAAAATTTGTCAACTCACCATCATTAGTTAAAAGCAAAACCCCAGTAGTATCAGAATCAAGCCTTCCTATAGGAAAAACCCTAGGCTCTTTAGGTAAAAGGTCCACAACTTTTGGCCTATCAAACGGATCGGAAACTGTACATATATAACCCTCAGGCTTGTGAAGTAGATAGTAGACTAAGGTTTCTTCGGCGATTTTTTTACCTTTTACCCGAATGTCATCTTTTTTTATGTCTGCTTTAGAACCGATCTCTGCCACTTCTCCATTAACAGTCACAAGACCTTGTTTAATTAGTCTTTCTGCTTTTCTTCTTGAACCAAAACCTGCCCTAGCAAGAATCTTTTGCAATCTTTCCATGAAATCACTCCTAAAAGAGTACTACTTGTGCTGGAATCTAGCTAGGCGATCTTTTTCGCCAAGAACAATAATAATATCTCCTTTAAGAAGATAATCATCAGCTGTTGGTGATATAAGAATCTGTTCATTTCTTTTTATCGCCAACACATTTAAACCATAACGAGCTCTTAAATTAAGTTGTCCTAAAGTCTTGCTAAAAAACGACTCAGGAACTAAAACTTCAGCAATTGTATGTTCTTCAGATAGTTCAATATGATCAAGCACATTTGTCGATACTAGATTATTGGCAACTCTTACACCCATATCCCTTTCAGGGTAGATTACCTGATCTGCCCCAACCTTTTCTAATACCTTACCATGAAGATCGTTTTGTGCTTTTGCTACTACCCTTTTAACGCCACTTGCTTTAAGCACTAAAGTAGCAAGGATCGAGGCTTGCATATCCTGGCCTATTGCCACTACAACAACATCACAATTACCAAGCCCTAAAGCTTTTAAGGCAGCCTCGTCTGTCGCATCAGCTACAACCGCATGGGTGACATCGTTAACGATAGCTTGGATTTTCTCTTCTGAACTATCTAGAGCCAAAACTTCGTAACCCATCTTATAAAGACTTGTAGCTACACTTGTGCCAAATCTACCTAACCCGATTACAGCAAATTGCTTCACAATCAGGCCTCCAATCTGATCTAAAAACTTCTAACTTCTAAAAATTGTTAATTTAAGTATAATTCGTCAGTTAACTACTGTCAAATTCTCATGGTTTCATACCTTTAGCCACGTATCTATACTAACAATTACGTCTATCTAAAACCACATAAGAATTATAGAGCAATTAGCCAAAACTAAAAAGGCCTCAAGAGAGACTTCCTTTACTCTTAAGGCCAATTTTTTATGAACCTGTATAATTATTCGCTTTCATTTGATCAATTAATGGTGGTAAAAGATCTATTACACGGTCAATAAAGGCCTCACTTCCTACAGGAAGAAGTCTTACCTTTCCTTGACCAACCACCAAAAATGCCACCGGTTTAATCGAGATACCTGCACCACTTCCGCCGCCAAAGGGCGAATCTACATTTTCTTTAGCTTCGCCAAACTCGCTACCACCTGCAGCAAACCCCATAAAAACCCTTGATACAGGGATAATTAGACTCCCATCTATAGCTTCTACAGGATCGCCAAGAATAGTATTTACATCTATCATCTCTTTTAGGCTTTGCATAGCACTATCCATTAAACCCTCGACAGGATGCCTCTCTTGCATCATCTACTCTCCTTCCACAAAGCCCAATATCTTTTTGCTGGCCTCAATAATAAGTTGACCTAGGCGGAAGGTGATTATACAATCAAGCCTAAAACCTAATGATTCTTTGTCGAATAATATTTGCGGGGTAAATCTAGGCCTTTTATAGCTTAGATAACCAAAAAACGGATATATAAACGCTAAAAACACCCCGTAGATAAAGACTCCTTCACCACTTACCGTACCTTTAAGACCCATTTTTAGCTTGAGAGTCTTTATTTTTAAGCTCCTTCGAAAACTTCGTTGCCAAAGATTTACACCTTTTTTACGAATTTCATTATCTACAGGTTTTTGGGGTGGTTCTTGCAGATTTTCTTTGGTAAAAAAGAGACTCTTTTTTTTGCCAAATTTACTTTGATTGATTTTTAGTTCACCATTTTCATAATACCAATACCAATGATAAAAAGGCATCTTGGTAACCATCTGCCAAGAGTTTCCAAAGGCGTTACTTTGAAGGGTAAATCTCAGGGGCAAAGGCCAAAAAAGAATTAAAACAATAACTGCTAAAACACCTAGCCCTAAAATCCACCCCAAAGAAAACACCTCCTACCTTGCTTTATTCTTCCAAGGAGGAGAGGTTGATATTCTCAGTTTCTGATCCTTCTAAGCTTTGAAATTCTGAAATCGGTGGCAATTGAGTTAAATCTTTTAGACCAAAATAGACGAGAAAAGCTTTTGTTGTACCAAAAAGAATCGGTCTTCCTGGTGCATCTTTTCTACCTATTTCCATGATTAGACCTCGATCTAAAAGTGTCGAAATCGAACTTTCAGAAGAGACCCCACGTATCTCGTCTATCTCTACGCGGGTTATAGGCTGCATATAGGCAACTATCGCTAATACCTCTAGTGCTGCTGGTGATAGAGGATTTCTCTTTTGGCCCCTGCTCATCTCTATTAAATATTTTTCTGCTTCGGGACAAGCTACCATTCTATAGCCCCCAGCAACCTTTTGTAACCTTACACCTCGATCATGAAAATCTTTTTCTAAATCCACTAGAAAGCCTGAGACTTCTTCAACTGAAAGGCCTGTAATCTCTGCAAGTCTTTCGAGGGAAAGAGGTTCAGCTGCCATAAACAAAATGGCTTCTAAGATCTTTTTTGCCTCTTTAGGACTCATAGTCCTCCCCCTTATCTTCGTTGTTTAGATAATAAACAAAGATCTCTTTGGTAAGTTCATCTTGCCTAACACTTAAGCGATCCCTATGAACTAATTCTAACAGAGCCATGAATGTCACTACAATCAACACTTTGCTTTTTAAGATAGAAAAAAGATCTTGAAAAAGAAGCATCCCACTTTCTTTTGTACAGATTAAAAGCCAATTCATCTGTTGTTCTATGGTAACCTTTTCTCGTGGAACCTCTTCAATCTCTTCTTGAACTGACTCTAAAACTACTTGTAGAGCTTGACAAAGATCACTAAGAGAAACTTGCATATTTCTCAGATCTTCTTCTGGCCTTATTTCTTCTAAAAGCAGCTGGTTTATGTTTGAGCGTGCAAAAACCCGACCTTGGTTTTCATAAAGATCGGCTAAGTATAAAGAGGCCTCTTTGAACTGTTTATAGATAAGAAGCCTACTTACTAAATCTAGACGAGGATCTTCCTCTTCTTCTGTCTCTTGAGATTTTTCTTTTGGCAATAGCATACGTGCCTTTATCTCCATAAGAGTCGCTGCCATAACTACAAACTCAGATGCCACCTCTAACTCGGCCTCTTCCATTTGTTTGATTCTTTCAAGATACTCTTTGGTGATCATCGAGATAGGAATATCGTAGATATCTACTTTCTTTTCCCGTATGAGATCAAGTAAAAGATCAAGAGGGCCTTCATAAGCTTTTAAAGATACTTCATAACTCACTTTAGGCCCTCCTAATTTTTTCTATCGCTATCTTGCAAAATTCTTTCTAAACGATTACGAGGAATATTATGATGATTTCTTACTAGCTCAACGACGGCTTGATCTGTACCTGATACAGACAGCATATAGGCACCACGATTGGGATGGATCTCTTGCACAAAAACTGCTCTTGCTAAAGTTCCTGGCTTGCTCTTTTCACCTTTAACTAACAGTTTCTTTCTATATTCAGGAAAAATGTGTTTAATGATCTTGGCTAACACTCTTTGGGTAATAGTAAAATCTCCCCTAATTTTACCAATATCATGAAGAAGTGCAGCTTTAATAAGATTAAGCTTGTCTTCTTCAGAGTGAAGCCGAGGATCTGTAACAACTGATTGCGATACAGCCAAAGCATGTCTTTGATCCACATAATCCATCTGTTCAAACAAAGCTCTTTCCCAATCTGTGAGGTGTTCTTGCAGAAACTTTAGTTCTTGTGAATTAAATTGAGGATCTTTCTTATATTTGACCGCTGATCTCCATTGTCTGTAAAGCCTCTGCAGTTTGGAACCTTCACCCATTTATAACCCCTCACTTTATATCACGTAAGAGCAAATCTTCATATGTTTCTCTTCGGACAACCATTCTAGGTATACCATCTCTGACAAATATCATTGCTGGCCTTGGCAAAAGATTATAGTTGCTTGCCATCGAATAGTTATAAGCACCAGTAGAAAAAACAGCCAATATGTCTCCTGGTTCAATGTGAGGTAACATAATATCCCATACAAGCATATCTCCTGATTCACAACATTTACCAGCAATAGATACTAAATCTGTCTTTTCTTTTTGTGGTTTGTTAGCCAATACTGCATGATACTTCGCATCATAAAGAGCTACACGAGGATTATCTGTCATACCACCATCTACTGCTACATACGTCCTTAAACCAGGTATCTCCTTTTTTGAACCAATTGTATATAAGGTGATACCGGCTTGGCCAATTAAATAACGACCAGGCTCAACCCTTAGTTTTATATTGGAATCAGTAAGTCCTAAAGATATTGCTTTTACGAACTCATCAGGGCTGATATAGGGATCCTCTGGTAAATATTGGATACCTAAGCCACCACCAAGATCAAGTTCTTCAATCTCTTTTGAAATCTCCCTTTCGATCTTTGCCTTGATCTCACTCATAACCTTAGCAGTTATGGTAAAAGACTCTAAATTAACTATTTGCGAGCCTACATGGCAATGTAGGCCTTTTAAGTCTAAATTTGGACTCAGAGATGCTTTCTTCGCTGCCAGTAAAGCATCGTCTTTTGTAAAGCCAAATTTACTATCTTCTTGGCCAGTTTGTATATGCACATGGGTATGAGCTTCAATACCAGGAGCTATTCTTAAATAGATTCGAGGCTTTTTTTGCATCTCTTTGGCTAGCTCTTCGAGGTTGTTTAGCTCAAACCAATTATCCACAACTATTGTTCCTACATTATTATTAAGTGCCATCTTTAGTTCATCAAGAGATTTATTATTACCGTGAAAATAGATCTTTTCTGGAGGATAACCTGATTTTAGGGCCACATATAATTCCCCACCACTGACAACATCAAGACTTAATCCTAACTCGTTGACAATATCACAAAGAGCCTGGCAAAAAAGTGCCTTACCTGCGTAGATAACCTCTCCCTGAGGAAAGTATTTTTTCATCGCCTTTTGAAAATCTGTAGCTCTTTGTCTTAGCATATCTTCGTCAATAACATATAAAGGGGTGCCGTATTCTTTGGCGAGTTCAACTGTATCGGCTCCACCCCAAGTCAGATGTCCTTTTTTATTTACAGCAAAATTAGCTAGCAATTCTTCTTTCCCCGCCTTCCGATTAGTATGGGAAAATCTGTTTTAATTCTTAGAATATAATAGCACAGCAAAAAGAGAGGGTCAAAACAGCAAAACCGCTAAGAATTGATTATCTTATACTCTTCTTTCCTTTAATTTAGGAGCTTAGTGGCAAAATCCTTCCTCTGTATCAATCACTAACCAACAAAAAAGCACCTTTTTAAGGTGCTTTAAGTGTTCATTCAACTTTTTTAGTAGGCCTAAAGATATATTTTTTATCTTCTTCCCTGTATAAATTTAAGAATTGAAAAACTTCATATTAGTTAACATAATTTGGGGAGCACTTGGCGATCTTATTATTAGACAAAATGCCAACTGACCTATTAGCTTATTGGCTAATTGCCCAAGTTGATCTATAGTATTCATTTTTTGTTTATTAGTCCAATTTTTTTAATTAAAAAATCTCCTTTGTATTTTACTGCCGTATCCTGTTAACACTAAGAGCGAGGCTCAAGGGGGTGAGTTTTTGGGCGATTGGTTAAAGCATGCAATCCGACTAGTTGTTTCTGCTGTTGTACTAGTACTTCTCAGCCCTTTCGTGCCAGGATTTTCAGTTACAAACTTCGGCCAGGCGCTTCTTGCTGCTTTGGTTATAACAATTTTAGGCTATATTATTGAGAGCGCTGTAGGTCGCAATATCTCTCCATATGGTAGAGGTATAGTCGGGTTTTTGGTTTCGGCTGTGGTGCTCTATATAACCAAATTTATTGTGCCTGGTTTTAATGTGACTATTTTTGGTGCTCTAATCGCTGCCTTTATTATTGGGCTTGTAGACATCTTCGTTCCTACATCACTAAGATAGATAGGAGGCACAGAAATGTGCCTCCTATCCTTTTGGCCTAAATAGTAATCCCATCGTAAAACCAAAGATAATCGCCGCTCCTAATACAGCAGATGCTTTGCCTAATCCTCCCTCTAAAGCCCCTAAAAACCCATTTTCTTGGTAGCCTATAATAACTCCTTGGGTAAGTGTGTGGCCAAAGTTCGAGACTGGCACCATAGCTCCTGCACCAAATCTTGTAACTAAGGGATCATAAAAACCTAAAGCAGAAATTAAACTACCAAAAACAACTAAAACCACCATAAGATCGGCCTGAGTCATCTTTGTTTTGTCTAAGATTACCTGTCCTATGGCACAGACTGCTCCGCCAAATATAAATGCCCAAAAAAAGTTCATTATCCCACCTTCTCAAAGGCAACTGCGTGAGCAACTGCCGGTATACTGTCTTTTTGCTGTGCTGTTGTCTGGCCAAATAGAGCCCCTGTTGCAATCAGAAGAACTTTCTTTAAGAGACCCTTAGTAAGTAAAGGGTAGAGATAGCTTGCAAAAACACAGGCTGATGCTGCACAACCACTAGCTCCTGCATGAATATCCTGTGCGGTAGAATAGACCAAAAGACCACAGTCTGTAAAGTTTCCTGAGCTTAGTGAGGCATCCCCTAAAAGATGCTTCAAGCAGATCTGTCCGATACTGCCTAGATCCCCGGTAGCTATAAGGTCATAGTCTTCTGGTCTTTTACCAAGGTTAGTTAGATGTAAATTTAAGGTATCAAAAGCTGCAGGAGCCATCGCTGCCCCTAAGTTACTAGCGTCTTTAATACCATAATCGACAACCCTACCAATAGTAACTTCTTTAACAGCTACAGGACCTTGTTTACCTAAGACAACTGTCCCTGCACCAGACATAGTCCAGTGTGCTGTAGGAGCTCTTTGTACCCCTAATTCTGTCGGAAAACGAAATGTTCTTTCAGCAGTTTCATGGTGCGAACATGCCCCAGCAATTACCCGCTCAAAATGGCCACCCTCTATAAGTAAAGAACCTAAAGCAACCGAGAGAGCAAAAGCAGAGCATGCACCAAAGATACCTGCAAACGCAATAGGTAGTTCTCTTGCAGCAAAATTTGCACTGATTAACTGGTTAAGAAGGTCACCAGCTAAAACTAGATCTATATCTTCAGGTTTGTAATTGGTTTTTTTTAAGCAAAGACTTAAACTCTCTAAAAGCATCTTCCGTTCTGCTTTTTCAAAAGAGCTTTCACCATAGATAATATCAGGGATAACAACATCAAAGAGGTCTCCTAGGGGACCTGCTCCCTCTAATGGTCCTACTACACTTGCCGACTCTTCTACATAGACATTATTTAGCAGAAATGTTTTGTTCATCTAAAGACACTCCTTAAAAGACCAAAACCTGTTGCTGAGACAAGGCCATAGACAATTACCGGTCCGGCGATAATAAATAACCTAGCTGCAAGGCCTAAAATCGCACCCTCAGAGCGGTATTCCATAGCTGGGGCGACTATTGAATTAGCAAATCCCGTAATAGGTATAGCACTACCTGCCCCACCAAACCTACCTATTTCGTCATAAACCCCAAGGCCTGTCAAAAAAGATGCTAAAAAAATCAACGATATAGACATCCACACTCCTGCTAAGGGTTGGCTTAATCCAAGATAGAGAAGATATGTTCTTATAGTCTCACCTAAGAGGCAAATTATACCACCTGTGACAAAAGCTCTAACCACATTACTAAAAAGTGAGATCTTTGGTTTTTCTTGTTCCACTAAACGAGCATACCTTTTGGCCTTCGGACTCTCCCTTTCTCGCATACTTAATCACCCCCACTTTTCTTATTACTAGACTTAGTATGACCATTTTTAGGTAAAAAAAAGCACGGTTTCGTTAAGAAACTGTGCCTTGTTTTTAGAGGGCTTTATCAAAAACCCTTTGGAAATTTCCCCCTAGGACCTTCTCTCTTTCTGTTTTGTTGAACCCTTCTTTTTGCAACGCCTCGTCTAAACTAAGCCACTTACTAATGTTCTCAAGGCCTTTTGTTAGTTTAGAAAATCCTAAAAAGTCTGAACCAATACCCACATAATCTACACCAAATTTACCGGCTATATAGCTAATATGTCTAACCACTGCCTGGATGTTTGCTTCTTCAAGAAACTCTGAGCAGAAGTTGATACCTACAACCCCTTTTTTCTCGGCTATAGCTTTAATCTGCTCATCTTTAAGATTTCGTTTATGGTTACAAAGAGTATAAACATTTGAATGAGAGGCAATCAAGGGAGAGTTTGTTCCTTTACACAGATCCCAAAAACTCCCTTCACTAAGATGGGAGACATCAAAAATAAAACCTAAATTCTGTGCTTCTTTAGCTATCTCTTTACCTTTTTGGGTAAAACCTCCTAGATAATCTTCCATACAGCCTGTGGCTAAATGGTTTTGGTAATTCCAAGTAAAAGAGAGCATTCTTACTCCTAAGCGATAAAAGGCATAGAGATCCTCGATACTATTTAGAGGCTCACCACCTTCAATCGCCAAAAGTGCTTTTTTACCAGGCTGACTAAGATCTTGTTTTCTAAGTACGGGAATAAACTCTTTTTTCTCAACAAGTTGCCAAAAAATTCCCGCCATCTGTAGAGCTTTTGCCTCTTTTTGATGAGGTATAAACCTTTCTGAAACATAAATAGCCGTTACCAAAAGCTCAGGGCCACCTAAATGCCAACTTTTTTTGTTGATCTTAGGGTCTTCTTTATAAAAGTGATCTAGGCCTTCAGTCAAAAGAAAGGATAACAAATCACAATGTCCATCTATGGTTATCATAGTATTTTGCTACAAGAAGCATTTGTCTTTGATATCTGTGTTTTAACAACTGATTTTTTTAAAAAGCTTCCCACTTCTTGTAACATAAACTCACCACCAATTCAGGGTATTTAGCATTTTTTTACTTATGTTCTAAGAGCATAAAGTTCTATTGTTCTTTACCCTTTTACCCTTTTGCCCTTACAATCTTACTTACCTATGTTTAAATTAGCTATATATGAAAATGTAGCTCTATTAACCTAAAAAGCTATCAAGCTTTAAATTTACATACACCGGTTAAATAACCGGTGTTATTAACGATAAACCTCTCTATCTTATAAGATGAATCCTCTTTATTTATTATGACAAAAAATATTAAAGCAGACAGTGGCTAGTGGCTAGTGGCAGTAGTAATTGGGAGTGCCTAGGTGCCTAAAGCTTGAAAATGCTTTTTAGGCATTATTTTAGAATGTTAGTAGCAAACAAAAGATCAAAGAGGCAGATTTAGGCTGTGCCCTCTTCTGCCTCTTTAGACCTTCTGATCTTTCAGCGTGGTTCTACAATAATCTTCATTGCTGTACGTTCTTCACCGTCAATTGAAATGTCTGCAAATGCAGGAATACATACCAAATCCATGCCGGTTGGTGCAACAAAACCACGACAAATAATCATAGCTTTAATGGCTTGGTTTACAGCCCCTGCCCCTACAGCTTGTATTTCTGCCGACCCTTTTTCCCTGAGGACACCCGCTAATGCCCCGGCTACAGCGTTTGGATTTGATTTCGAAGAAACTTTAAGTACTTCTACTGCCACTTAAAAGCCCTCCCTGTTACCATATATTTACAGTATTTTACATTTGGGAGAAATATCCTTTTATCCAAGCTGTTTTTTTTATATATTTTAAAAGAAATACAATTTCTTGCTATTT
>DUTE01000243.1 GCA_012842235.1 Bacillota bacterium | reverse complement strand
CTTGCTTTGAAAAACAAGGGCCTATGAGGTAGTCTTTGCTGTTTCTCAGCAATTTTTGCTTCCTTAATGGCCTCTTTCCAATACTCTAAAGATGAATCTATACTATCTTGTAATTTAGCAAGTTCTGCTATACGAGTATCAAGTTCACTTCCTGCCTCTAAAACACTTTCACTTAATTCATCTATAAAAAACCCAAGGTTTTCACTAACATCTATTTGCTCTTTTAAGTTTACTTCTGTATCCTGAACTTCTTTTGTCGGTAAAAAAACAGCTAAGCCGACAAAAAAGATGCCTATTCCCAAAAGGATGTAGGGCACTCTAACCCACCTACTTTCCTAGATCATAATATCGATGTTTTTACCTAATGTCTCAGGTGTAAAATCATCCTCTTTTTCTTTTTTATCTATATTTTGTTTTTTCTGGTGGGAAGAAAATTTCCTTGAATCGAAATTTTTTTGTTTACTTCTTTCCTCGTTGATTTTTCCTTCTTCACCTTTGGTTGTTTCTTTAACCTGCTTAATATTTTTTTCAGTTTCTTTTTCGTTATCTACTAAGACAAATTGAGAGTTGGCTCCTGCTCTTTGATCCTTAAGAGCCTCTCCTCTTTGTATTTCTTGGGACCGAGGCAACAATACTTGCATATCAACTGGTTTAATTGACATACTTTCGCCCCCTTAAGCCGTCTTGGCTTCTTAACCCCATTTTAATAGAGCAACTCTTCTTTCCTTCTTCCTAAGCGTCCTCTTAACCTTAAAATGGCTTTGGCGTGAAGTTGAGAGATACGAGAGGTAGAGAGTTCTAAAACTTCGCCAATCTCTGTTAAATTTAGTCCTTCATAATAATGTAGGGCAACTACTAACCGTTCCTTTTCGGGTAATTTATCGATTGCCTCAATTAATATCTCTTTTGCTTGTTGTTTCTCTAAGGAATAGTTAATATCCTCTTTAGATGGGACTATGTCAATAATTGCCTGGGAATGTCCTTCTTGATCTATAGCTATAGGAGCCTCTAGAGAGATTAACTCTCTTTCTACCTCCTGTAGAACTTTGCGAAACGAATCTACATCAATTCCCAATTTTTTAGCTACCTCTTCATCTGTTGCCGGTCGCATTAATTCTAATTCTAACTGATCGTAAACCTCAGCAATTCTTTTGGCTTTACGTCTTGCTGATGCACTTAACCAATCAGCTTTTCTAAGACCATCTAAAATTGCGCCTTTAATTCTCTGTCTACTATATGCTTCAAATGGAACACCGCGTTCTGGTTCAAATTTATCTACCGCATCTAAAAGTCCCAAAAATCCAAAACTCTCAAGTTCTTCGACCTCTATGTGTTGTGGTAAAGTTTTACCAATCGCTCTTGCCGTTTCATACACAAGATACATATGAGATTCAACGACTTCATCACGTGCTTCAGAATTACCTACTTTTAGCTGAACCCATAATTCCTTATTCGGGAGCATAGTTTTACACTCCTCATCTTAACAAACGAGCCATTTTTTCAAATAGTCCCTTAAAACCCTTAGCTCCTTTTGTCTCTTGATCTTCATTAAAAGACAGTTGTTGACTCGCTAAATAATCTGTAGCCATATTATTAATTGCTATTGCTGCTTTTGAGTTAGGATTGTACAAGACAAGTGGTTCTTGATTGCGAATTGCCTTAACAACATTGTTATCACTGGGAATAACGCCAGCTAGCCTTAGTTCTTTACCCACAAACTTAAGACAGACAGTCTCCATCCTCTTATACACTTGCCGACCATGGGCTTGATTATCTGCCTGATTAACCACAATATTTATTGGTATATTAGGATTGCCATTGTGCATTATTTTAATAACCCCATAGGAATCAGCCAAAGACGTCGGATCTGGAGTAGTAAGTACAAAAACTTCATCTGCTGCAAGGGCAAAAGCTAAGACCTGCTTGCTGATACCAGCACCTGTATCTATAACTAAATAATCAATAAACTCATCTAAAATCCCTAGGGATTCAATCAATCCTTGTAATCTAACTTCATTAAGATTGGCAATTTCCATAACTCCAGAGCCACCGGGGATCAGTTTAACCCCTTTTGGTCCTTGAGTGATTACCTCACTTAGTCTTCTTTCGCCCTCAAGAAAATGTAGCAGGTTATATTTAGAATGAATCCCCATTAAAAGATCTACATTAGCTAGTCCAAGATCAGCATCTAAAATAGCTACTTGTTTCCCTCTTTCACTTAAAGCAATAGCTAAGTTTACAGTGAAAAAGGTCTTACCTACTCCACCTTTACCACTTGTTACAACTATAGTTTTTGTTTGTGTCTTCTTTTTTTTGGCTAGCAAGCGCAAGCCAATTGCTTGATCATGCATAGCTAGCCCTCCAATATTAGTCCAACCACATTTTCAACTGTGGGTATTTTTAAATCCTCAGGCACACGTTGCCCTGTGGAGATAAAACTAAGTGGTAGATCTGTTATCTTAATAATATCAAACAATGATCCATGCTTTAGAGTTTCATCTGCTTTCGAATAGATTAAATGTGTAACTCCTAAGGGAACAAACGCTGAAACAATAGACTCACAGTCTTCAAGTTTAGCGGTAGCACTTATTACTAGATGTACTTCATCTGGTTTTTTAGCATCAAGATACTCTCTTAATTCACCAACCTGAATAAGGTTATTCTGGCTTCTACCTGCAGTATCAACAAAGATAAAATCCATATCCTCAAATCGTTTTAATGCTCTAAGATAGTCTTCTTTGTTAAAGGCAACTTCAACTGGTATGTTGATAATTTCCGCATAGGTTTTAATCTGCTCAACTGCAGCTATTCTGTACGTATCTATTGTTATAAGCCCAACCTTGTAATCTTCCATAAGGTGATATTTAGCGGCAAGCTTCGCCACAGTTGTTGTTTTACCTACACCTGTAGTCCCTACAAGAAATATAAGTGTCGGTTTTTTTATAAAATTTGGTTTTTCTATTCTTATAAGTCTTGCTATTGCAGCTCTAATACCTCTATCTATGGACTGTGCACTTTTTAGATCGACTCCATGTTGAATAAGATCCATTAAAATTATATCTGCTGCTTCACCACTCATACCTGTTGAAACAAGTCTTTCGCGAACCGTTGCTAAGGGTTCTACACCTAAAGATTGTTTTTTAGCATCGACAACACTACTAAAAGCAGCTTCTTTTTTAATCTCTTCGAGCATGCCTTTAAGTTCAGCTATCTCTTTTGCCGCATTTTCAAAGACAGATTCACTTTGATTATTTACAGGTGGATATGAATACTCTTGTTTTTCAATCGTTGTTGGTTTTTTACTTTCTAAAACCGCTGTTACTTCAACCTGAGGTGGAGAAAACCACCCTGTAATACCTCTTTTTTTTACCTTTCGCGATTCAATTATCAAAGCGTCCGGTCCAAGTTCTTTTTTTATAAGCTCTAAAGCTTCAGACATTGTTGAAGCTCGGTATTTTTTAACTTGCATTGGCAAATTTCACCATCCCTATGGCTTGCACTTGAACAGTGGGATCTATTTCATTGTAACTTATCACTGTTATACGAGGAATTGCATGTTCAACAAGCCTTAAAAAGGCTAAACGTATCTGAGGTGAT
>DUTE01000242.1 GCA_012842235.1 Bacillota bacterium | reverse complement strand
TTTAGTACTAAAGCTGTTGTATCGTCACCTATTTGACTGCGATAAAACTCTTGACAGCGATCTTTAATATGGATAGCAATCTCTTTTGCTTTTACATTAGACCTTTTTTGCAAAAAGATCTCTTCTATTTCAGAGGCTATCTCTTCTAGTGGCCATCCTAAAGGCCTTATGCCACCAATACCTGCATTTATTACACCATCACTTATAATTACAAGAGTATCGCCTTCTACAAGCTGAAAGCTACTTTCATAGATCAATTTATTTTCAATAACAGTCTCTTTTCGAGGAATTTTGCGGTTAATTCCATCGCGGAAAAAGAGCAGTTCAGGATTGTCACTCTCTGCTACATAGATTTGTCCATCTTTAAATATCTGAACTACTGTAAAAGTAGCATAAGCTAGCCCTCTAACTTTACAAACCGGCAAAGTCTGTACAAGAGTATAGACTACATCCTCTAAGGAAGAACCTTTCTCTAGCATTGTTGAAGCAATTTTACCTGTTAGAGTAGAGAGGATACTCGCCTTTACCCCGGAGCCAAGACCATCTGATAAAACAGCAATAAAAGAATCTTCAGCCCTTATTATGGCAACACTATCACCACAAAGCTCCTCGCCTGTTTTGATGAGAGAAGCGCTTTCCACTTCCACAAAGAAGCTCACAAGCTCTACCTCCCTATCCTTTGATAATGTGCATCAACTGATCTAATATAACCTTAGTCTCAGCTGTTGTTTCACCTAAAAGACTAGCAATCTCCTGGGCGACACGCATCTGTTTATTAATAACTTCCTGGGCCCTCTCAAGGGTCTCTTTGCGTAGCTCACTTAGTTGATCTTTTTGTCTGCTTTGTTCTGTGATATCAGCAAATATGGCAATAACAACTTGAGATTTGGGCACATAGAAGATAAACTGCCTTACCTTAAGCCCATAGTTGGGATACTCAACATTATCTACTATAAGCGTTTTTTTCTCTAAGACCTCAGAAAAAATACTATCATCAACTAAAGTCCTAACCTTTTTGCCTTTTAAGGCCTCTTGACGGCATTGAAACATCTTTTCAGCTGCAGGATTAATTGTAACAATATCTAGTTTTTCATCGACAACAATAATGCCATTAGGTGTTGCTTGAATAATGACATCATTCATAGTCTCTGCTTTAGTCCTCATATAAGGAATACACATCTCTAACTCAGCAAAACCCCGAAAAACCGCGTCTGCCTTTTCACGGCAGGTTTCATAACCACAAGCACCACAATCTAGTTCTTCGCTCTTTGTTCGTTTACCCATGGAAATAAGGATCTCACGGATCTCTTCTTCAGTAGGTTTAGGGGTAATAACCGGCTTGCCATTAAACTCTCTTAAGAGTTCGTTTTTAGAGAATGTAATAGTCTTTTTCTTATCCTTTTCTTGGCTCGACTCTTTCTCTTTAGCATAAAGAATGATCTTTTCTTTTTTTTGCTCATAGGTCAGCTCTGTAGATATACCTGAGCCATTGAGACAGCCACCACGGCAAAGAAGCATCTCAACAAATTTTGTTTCTTTGCCAATTTTTCCACTTTGCATATTATCCAAAAACTCTAAACACTCTTCAAAACCACTTACAGACTCTGCTCGAGTATCAAGTGTGTTACCATAACCAACGGCAGCCTTAAACGAACCACTAAGTCCTATGGTCCTGCCAAAAAAAGAAGAAACACCTTCAATATCTAAAGACTCAGGGGTTTCAATTTTATTTGGTGTATTTTCTAAAACTGTTTCTAATTCTTTAAAAGTGAGTACCGCATCAATCTCTACCTCAACTAAAGCTTCGGCCTTTTTTGCATCACAGGGCAAAATAAAAACAAGATAGTCTTCAGGATAAGCTTTCCTTAGATAGCGTCCATGGGCTACAAGAGGAGAGACCATGGGTGCTAGGTGTTTTTTTAAATCAGGATAATATTTTTCTATTAAACTAACTACTGCTGGGCAATAGCTAGAAATAACCGGCTCTTTAGCCTCAATCTCTGAACTATAATCAAAAAGCACCTCCGCTACTTCAGCAGTTTCAACTACTCTTGTGACACCTTTTTGCTTTAGGGTACAAACTAGCTCACTTGCACTTTGCCTATAAAATGCTGCAGGAAAACAGGGTGCTAAAGATATTGTTAGAGACTTATCTCCTTGAAGCATTTTTTCTACTAAAGCAATCTGGTCATAGACTTTTCGAGCATTTTGTGGACATATAGGTACACATCTACCACAAAGAACACATCTTTCATCATCTATCTCAGCATGTCCATCAACTACTTTAATAGCTTTAATAGGACAACTTCGTACACATTTATAACAGTCACGACAGTTGGCATAAGCAGTTTTTATTAATCCCATTGTCTATACCCCCAAGACATCTAAGACTCTACTTTGAAATATGTCGGGGACAATCTCTGGTGTAACTTCTAAAATCAACTCATCATCGATCTTAATTGTCACACCATTTAAACATTTGCCTAAACAAAAGGCTCCAGTTAAAAAGACTTTTCTTTCTAAACCATGATGTTTAATCTCATTATTAAAGGCATCAATGACATCTCGAGCGCCTTTTAGATGACAGGAACTTCCCACACAAACCTCAATTGAGATCATGTATATCCTCCTTAGTCATTAATGCTTTCTTACAAAATTTCAAGCCTTTTTCAGATTTCGTGACATTTTTAACAAACTACAAAGAATTATAGCATAGCCCATCTTTAGAGACAAGACTTACTCCTAGGAAATCTAAGTATTTACCCCTTAGAGTTCTTCTTCAGAGATAATCGGAAATCTTCCGCGCAAAAACTGAGTTGTAATGCCCTCTCCTGGTATTTTTTTACCGCTAAAACTTCCATCACAGATCTGGTTTACTCCACATGAGGGACTTCTTTCCTTAAATATTACTAAATCTGGTTGAAGAAGATCGGCAATTTTTATTACTGCCTCTGCACCCTTTAGAAAAAAATCGGTGACATCTTTACCATTACAGTCAAAAACCTTGCCATCCCTAATCTCTGCAGGCTCTCTTGGTGTAGAAAGACCACCTAGTTGTTCGGGACAGACCGGAATTAAAAGATATTCCTCCTTAAGGGCTAAAACCTTCTTGTGAAACAAAGCCTTTCCATCATAACGTGTAGGCAGGCCTAAAAGACACGAAGAGACTAGAGCGATTTTTTTTGCCACTGATCTTCCTCCTGTTGTAATAAACTAATCTACAATTAAGATAAATGTCACTAGAAGCATTAACAGTAATTACACACCTCAAAAACTTACTTTGTGACAACATTTACATTGGTAAGAAATAAACCAAATTAGATCGAGCAAAAGCATATCGTTTAATAAGCTAGAAGGCCACTTTGATTTAGGATGTTTCTTTAATAAATGACCTAAATGTATGCACAATAAGTAGCCTACCCTCTTTTTTAGTAATAGTAGCTTTATCAACAAGTAGCTCATTGGAGATGCCTCTTGATTGTTGCCAGTACAAGGTTTCATTTAGCAAGGGATACTTTAATCCCTCGGTAGTAATACCCCTTACATCTTCAAACAAAGGTATTAAAGAGACCATATCCCCAGAAGATCCACCTATAACCTTGGTCTTTTTATCTGCTAAATAACAAAAACCCCACTCTTCTTGAAAGTAGCAAGAGACATCATTAAGTGAAAAAGCTGAAAAAGCTAACGCTAGGTTAGCTAAAGTGTGATCTAATCTTCCACCTAAAAAACCACAAAAAACTATCTCTTTTGCACCGATTTCGAGGGCTTTTTCAATTGCCAATTGGCTATCTGTTTCATCTTTTTCACAAGGATAATTTTCTTGGGAAATATCTTTAGGAAAAGCCCCACCATAAGAGTCTCCATCACCTACTACATAATCTACCTTAAGACCCCACTTCTTGGCTAATTCTAAGCCACCATCTACACAGATGGTATAATCAAAGCTTTCTTTGATCCCTTCTTGCCAAGATTTTGTTTCGGGGCTAGCTCCCAGTAAAAGAACACGCATTTAAGCACCTTCTTATAACAGCTATCATGTTTTACACTTACCTTCCTTTACTTTCTTCATTTAATTTGCCTATATATCCTGCTTATTAAAAGGATTTTGTCTTGGGAGGGAGAAATCAGAGAATAGTAATTTTTTGTTCCTTTGCAACCGATTTCATGATCCCGAATTTTAGCGTCAAACGACAAGCGATATGCGATATGCGATATGCAATATCTTAATCTTATCTTCTAAAAATATGTTCCGATGAGTTGTAAATTATGTTTTCTAGGTTTATAGATTGTACTAACTAAACAACCTTCTTAAATTGGCAATAATTATTTTTGTTGTAGCTATCTGTTGTTACCACCTTTTAGACAACAAAAAAGTAAATAATATGAACCAAACCCGAAATATTTCTACTAAAACTTATAGGTTAAGCGTTAAGCATAAGCTTTTTTGAGAATGCTTGTTTTAATATTAGAAATAAAAACAATTATCATATTTAACCAGAAACGCTATGTTGTTTGCTCTAACGTTTTGATTAACTCGAATAACTAAAATTCAACGTTAAGCTAGTTAACTTTAGATTTTTGACTTGATACCTTTCCTTTCCCCCACTCCCTAAAGAAGCCCGCCTTTTAAAGGTGGGCTTCTTGTATACCTGAAATAGCACAGAACTCTTTGTCTAGTAGACACATATAAGATAACTGTTTTTTTTACTAGAAACACTTCTTTAAGCAAATCTAGTAATGAAGAGACTAAACACAGAACTATCTTAGTGTAGGTTAAAGTCTAGGGGCTAGAGGCTAAGTGGCAAAGCTCAATTGAGGATTAGTTCAAGTAATCGTCAAATCTAAAATTGCTTTTAAATACTAAATACCACCGACAATTATAGGCCCAAAAATAACAATAATTACTGCCGGAAAAATAAGAAAGGCAAGGGGTAAGGTGATCTTTACTCCAGCCTGCATAGCTTCTGTTTCTACTTGGCGTACTTTGCGGTCATGGAGCTGATCTGCTAAAAAATTAAGTACCTCACCTGGTTTGGTTCCTAATTCTTCACTTTGAATCCAACTTTGCACTAAAAAAGCCACCTGTTCACTTTGCATTCTTTTAGACCAGTTTTTAAGAGCCTCTTTGCGGCTAATACCAAGGCGTATTTCTTGAACCACTTGAAGTAGTTCTGTATTAAGGGGACCTTTATTCATCCTATTTACTATCTCTTCTAATGCTGTATTAGTACTTAAGCCTGCACCAATTGTTACTGCCATAAGCCTTAAAAAATGAGGTAGTTCGTTTTCCACTGTTTTTACATAAATTGTCTTTTTATTTTCTTTTTCAAAGTAATAAAGAATTACCAAAGAAAGTGCAAAACCAATACCTAAAGCAGTCTGATAGATTAAAAGCAAAACAATAAAAGGTATGGACCACAAAATTTTTGTGTTATTATCTATTTCTTTTTTTTGATCAAGTCTTTGTCTTAAAAGGCGAACTCGTTTTTGGAAATCATAGAGATCCCAAAGAAAATAAAGTGTAGAAGCCCCACTTAAGATAAGAAATAGACCCATCACCACTTCACCTCACAGATACGCCTTATAACAAAATATCCTGCTAAATCCAGTAAAAAAGCAACCACTAAAAGTATTTGTCCTAAAAGCGAGTTAGTGAAAAAAAGAATGCGAGAGCGATCAAAAAACCAGTAAAAGCCTAAAAAAGCCAAGGGCAAAAAGGCTAAAATATAGGCTGTTAGACGACCTTGTGCTGTAATACTTTTTATCTTTCTTTGGACAGCTTCCTTTTCATTGTTTATATTAGCCAGACCAGAGAGTATCTCCGAAAGATTACCACCGAGGTTAATAGCTAGAGTTGTTGCTGTTATAAAGCTTTGCCACTCTTTTGATCTTATTTTTTCTTCTGAATCTACTAAAGCCCTAATCCAAGACTTGCCTAGATCGACCTCTTTGATAATCAACCTTAACTCT
>DUTE01000241.1 GCA_012842235.1 Bacillota bacterium | reverse complement strand
TTCTTCTAAGTCAAAGTTATCTCATGCAGTTGAGGAAATTTCGGTGCTGGCAAAAAACCTCCGTATTCAATATCATAACGCTGTCTTAAACTCTCTTGTGTTTCGTTTACTAGTTCCTTGTTGAAATCACTAACAGGATATGTATTTATAAGCCCATGGGTAATCTCTTCACTATGATCTATTAGAGTCTCTTTTTCTCTGTCCCAAAGTTTAGCTAATCTTTCTAGAAGAGGGAAAAAACCAATCTGCCTCATACTTGTCTGTTTAGGAAAATATGTGCCCGCAAAAAACGGCTTAAGATCTGGAGTCAAAAAAAGATTTAGAGGCCAGCCCCCACTTCCAGTAAGTGAAAGACAATAATCCATATAAACCTTGTCTACATCTGGATGTTGTTCTCTATCGACCTTAATTGAGATAAAATATTTGTTTAGAATAACAGCAATTTCTTGATCAGAAAACGACTCTTTGTTCATTACATGGCACCAATGACAAGTTGAATATCCAATAGAAAGAAATATTGGCTTATTTTCTTCCTTGGCCTTTTGTATCGCCTCTGTGCTCCAAGGATACCAATCTATGGGATTATCAGCATGTAATCTTAAATAAGGTGAAGCCTCATCTTTAAGCCTGTTCATCATCGTAATCCTCCAATGCTAAGTTTGTTTATACCTTACTCTCTTCATTTTATGCTAACCAAATGTGCGAATCTTCAAACGCTTTGCACAAGCTAGGCAAAGGTCCCTTTTGAATAAGAAAGATTATTCAGATCCATCTTTCCCTTGAATTACATTAATTTGTTTGCGATAATTGGAGTGACATGTCTAGCTAAAAAATTTTTCCTGGTCCAATATTTGAAAGGAGGTGTGAGTAATGCTAAGGAAAAGTTTTCATTTAACGACTTCTTCTTTAACTTTGACATTTTATCACCAAAATATAGCTGCCTTGGCTTTAGCTCACACTTTAGCATAAGAGTTTTTTTGAGCTTTTTGTGAGCTGACGCCAAGTGAAGGGAGACGTCAGCTCTTAATGTATACTAATGCAGAAGATATACTACCTCGCGAATTGCTTCTCCAAATTCAAGAGTATGTACAAGGCAAAGAGATATATATCCCCAGATCGGAAGGGAAAAAACTTGGTTGGGGCGAACGAAATGGTGCACGAATGGAACTAAAAAAACGAAATCGTGAAATTTTCAAACGCTACCAATCAGGAGCCTCAATTGAGGATTTAATGAATGAATTTCACCTTAGCTATGATAGTATTAGAAAAATTATCTATAGTAATAGGAATAAATAGTTCAGAAAGCAAAAAGGCACTCTTAAGAGTGCCTTTTTGCTTTATACTGTTATTAGGGAATATGGTCAAAGATCAAAGATCAACGGCCAAAAATCATCCCAAAAAAAGGGGGTGGTTGAGATGATCAACCAGAGGTGGGATAAACTCTAACGAAGTAATCCTTAAGAGTTTATCTGTCTCTAGCTGGCAGGTTTTCTAAGACCTGCCAGCTTTTTTGTTAAAAACTTCACTTAGTTAACTAAATATTGTTCAGAGAAAAGTTTACTGTAGTTGCTTTTTTGACAACAACTTTTGATCTTCAACTTTGACAAGATACTGAGGTAAATCATTAATATGACAAATGCCCTTTTCCCCTTTGGGAGGGTTAATCCATATTGGTTCAATATTACTGTTTTGTGCCCCTTTAATATCAGCAATTTCATCACCTACATGAACTACCTCGTATGATTTCAAGCAAGACTCCCTCATTGCCTGATAAAACAGGTGTGGCTCTGGTTTTCCTTTCTTTCCATCCCCTGGGGCATATAGTTTTTCGATATAGGGACTAAGTTTTGCTCTTTTGAGTTTTCTTATTTGGTGTGAATAGGGTCCATTAGTTATTACATAAAGTTTGTATTTTTGAGATAAACATTTTAATGTTGCCTGAACTCCTTTATAGGGTTTAACATTTACTTCTTGAAAGTTGTTAAAAAACCAGGCCAAATATTCGGTTAGGGCTAGGTCTCTAATACCAAATTCAGCTAATACTCTCTTGAATCGTTCTTCTCTTTGTGTGTCATAATCGATTTGGCCACTTATAAACTCCCTATAAACTTCGCCTGTTTTTTGTCTTGATACCTTAATTAGTTTATCTTTGGGAAGTCCAGGATAGTAAGAAACAATTATTGAAGCTGAAACTACATATGCTTGCCTACGTATAGTTGTAAAGTCAATTAAAGTATTATCTAAGTCTAAAAAAACCGCTTTAAGCATGCTTTATCCCCCTATGTCTTTCCCCTATCACCTTAACTAGCTACATCTTTTTTTAGTTGTTCCTTTATCTTTACAACAGCTTTTTTATCTAAAGGATAAAAACTAAAAACAATAAAGGAAAGAATTAACGCAATAATCGGTATAACTACTAAAGCAACCTTTAATCCTAAGATAGCAGTTGCACTTTGCTCTATTGCATCAGCTACATATCCTGATTTAGTAAGAATATAACCAAGAAGTGGTCCCTGTATCGAAATACCAAGGCGAATTATTAAAGCGTTCATTCCAAAATACATACCCTCGCGCCTTTGACCTGTTTTTAGTTGATCAACATCAATTACATCAGCTAACATAACATCGATTAATATCATCAAGCCTGCAAGTCCTACACCATTTAGTACTGCAACAATTAAACCAGAGAGAAAACTATCTGCAAACCAGTAGGGTATAAGGCTTAACGCAAAAAGAACAATACAAGTCAACATAGTCCATTTAGCACCTTTTTTATTGGAAACCTTACTCCAACCAAAAACAAATAATAAAGCACTAATAAAAACAGTACCAAGCACTAAAGACTGTTCTAGACTACCTACCTTCAACACGTATTTAACATAAAATGGCAATACCGCCTGCATAAAAACAAAGGTAAACTGCAGGAAAAACGCAGCGATAACATATATAAGAAAAGCTTTATTTCTTAATGTCTCTTTTAAGGCAACACCAAATGGCAACCCTTCTTTGGCCTCATAAATTGGTTCTTCTTTAACATACTTAATACTCAAATAAAGAGCAAGCAGAGAAATTACTGCAAAAAGTATTCCCATCGCCCGCCACCCCATAAGTGCAGCAAGTATTGGCGGAGTTGCAAAACCAATTATGTTGCCGACAATACCAAATATTTGCCTTATTGCCGAAACTTCATTTCTTTCTTTTTCTGTGCGGTAAAGCTCTGGATAAAGTGCAGTCCAGTTTAAAAAGACCAAGGTATAAAGTCCATCAAATAGCAAAATACTTACAACAAAGTAAGCAAATAGCGCTGTTTGGTTACCTCCAAACCAGGTAGTCTGTGGTAACCATAAAAGAGCAAACGCTATAACAAAAGGAATCATACCATATTTAATAAAAGGAACCCGTGTACCGTGTTTACTCCGATAACGATCTGAGATCTGTCCTAAGAGAGGATCGTTTATGGCATTATAGATTCCATAAATAAGCATAGCTTGCCCAATTAGAATTGGTGAAAGCTTAAGAATATCAATATAATAGAAGTTAATAAAACCAGAAAATGTTGCCACTGTAATCATACTTGCAAGCATACCAGTACTATATAACCAGCGATTATTTGTTTTTGCCACCTTTTATCTCCCCCATTCTTTAAGATTAATATTCAGCTAATCCTAAAGATTCCCTTGCTAAAGCAGTATTAAAGAAAAAAAAGAGTATAAACTAAATTTTAGAGGTGAGTTTATGGCTGAAAAAGAAAAAAAGCCACTACGATCTAGAAAAAACTTTCCCCTAGACGACGAGGTAAAAGCTAGCGCAAAAAAGAAGAATGAAAAACCTAAGGGATGTAAAACGGAGGGGTAATTTCCCCTCCGTCTTTTTTTGACAAATTATTAAGGCATGTTAATTGAAAGAAATAATTGCAAGAATAATTGTAAATACTGAAAGACCAAATCCTGCCCACCAAAAATAACGACTGTTTTCTAAGGCAGTTAGTCTTGCATCTGTACTTTCTTGTGTGCTTTTTAGGTCATCTTCCATCTTTTGTAATCTGTTTTCTATAGTTCTCTCTTTGACAAAACTGCTACTTCTTGTACTCTGTAAATCCTCTCGCAATTGTAGATCTAATAAATCTATCTGTTCTTGAAGTTGAGCCAATTTAGCATCAGTCTGTTTTTGAGATTCAGTCACCATTTTGCTTAATGCTTCTTGATTGTGTTCAGTTTTTTCTGCTAAATCAACTACGCTTTGGATATATCCAGTTAGGGTAGTTTTTAGTGCAGCCAACTCTTCTTGGAGTTCTTGGTCTTCTTTTTGCATATCCATTCTTAAGGCAATAATCTCTTCGTTTAGTTTACTGTCAACACTTTTAAGTTGGCTATCGATCTGTGAAGATGACTTTTGTATAGCATCAGAGATAGCTAGATCTACTGCTGAAGTAGATGGTTTTTCTTCACTAATTCCAGAAACATTACCTTTTAGAATCTCTATTTCATTTCTCAAACTGCTAATTTGGCTTTCTAGCTGTGATTTTGTTGTATTCATAGAAGCAAAGACTGCTTCAATTTGCTTGGCCATCTCAGGTTTAAAGTTGTTATTGTAATCTATCTGTAACCTAGTAATCTCGTCTTTATTTGCTACAAGACTTTTTTCTAGACTAGTAACTCTCTGATCAAGCTTATTAATGTCTGCAAAAGCCTTAACCATATCTTCTTGGAATTCTTGATAGAGCTTAGAAAGTGTTTCAATGTCAGAATCTGAAGCAGTTACTTTTCCCGTTTGAACTTCTTTTAACATTCTAGCAACAACAGTTGCTAATGTGTAACGATCGACTGGTTCGTTACCACGAAATGTATTATCAGGATATACTGAAAGATAGCCTTTGTCTAAAAGTTCCTTTACACTTTGATATGCCCAGTGATTTGCATCAACATCTTTGGCCTGGGCAGCAAAAATAGTTGTTCCAAATACAAAAATCATTAGAATTGCCGCTACAGTTTTTCTTAAAACAGGCTTCATTCTACTTTACCCTCCCCTTTGCAAAACATCGCTGAATCGCTCAAGTGCTCAAGCACTCAATTTACCGGACATCTATTTCAAACCCAACTGCATTAACTACCCTATCCCTAGCTGTAAGAGTAACACTCTTAAAATCGATTTGGGTCAAACCTTTATCGGCAATAACAAATTTTAATTCAGCAAGAGACCCTGCTATACTTGCCATATCCATAACCTGGCCCTCAATAATCAATTTCCCTGTCTTGTTTGCTTCGTAAGGGTCAGAAACAATAATAGAACCACGTTTTAGTTGATCATTATCTTGAGAAATTATCTGAGTGCCTACCCTCCAACCTAGAAATTGTAGAATTTTGGGGTTGTAGCTTAGCTCGATTTTGAAATCCTTAAGGCCGGTGATATTTGTTGCCATTAAATCGATGTAAAGAACAAGATTATCAGCTATTACTCTTGGTTCTGGATAGACCGAGCGCATCCAAAGCTTAGGTTCAAGATTAGGAAGTTGAATATCTAGTTCTTTTTGATTTGGTATTTCGGCATTAGTTGACTCTGCAGTTAATGTCACGGATTCTTTACCAGATGGATACATCGATCCTGGCTCTGGTAGTGTAGATATCTTCCAAGTTACACTTTGGGAAGAATTCGGTGGTAGTGAAAGTAAAAACTTTGTTTTGCTTTCACCTTCTGCAAGCTTAAAGTTTTTTGTATCAAGGCTAAGTGCTACATTATATGCAGTTGAACCACCATCATTTTTAATTGTTCCAGAGACTTCGAAGATTTCGGGATAAATCTTCTCTTCAACAGCATTTAGTCTCGTTGGTCCACTAAGGCTAAGTCCAAGCTTTGCCGGTGTAGTAACCTCTATATTTCTCGATACAGTGTTAAGTTCAACGTTGGCTGCATCTACTTCCATACTCATTTTCATAGATCCAAAAGCTTTTCCAGTTGGAACTACCTTCCAGACAACTTGGGTCGACTCTCCTGGTTGCAGCTTACCTAGAAACTTTTCATTAGTTGAAGTAACTAATTTCAAGCCCTCTGGCAGTAAAAGTTTTGCTACTACTTCATGAGCGATCCCATCGCCTGTGTTTTGGATATAACCAACAACATCAAATGGTACTGGATTTACAGCCATCTCTACCTTATTTACTGAACTCAAACCAAGAGAAAGAAAGCCCTGGGCAATAGAGATACCTCCTAGACCATAATGAGTCACATAGCGTCTACTCTCACCTGGCCTTAGAGGCTCTTGATCCCAATAAAGTGCCATAGCGCTATCTAAATCAAACTCACCTGTTCTTGTAAAATCTCGCCCTGGTTGAAAGTTGAAATCCCAAACACCATCGGCAAGGCTTCCCCAGTTAGTAAAGTATACTCTTGTAGGACGGCTAACCTCTGGGCCAGAGATATTACCTTGTGCCATTACTGCAGGTTTTAGAAGATCATCAAAAGCCTGTACAAATGCTGGTATATCATCGCCTGCAAACATTGTATCACTAACTACAGCCATATCTCTTACACGAAAAGGGGCACCATCATTATTACCAAGCATAGTATCTAAAACAATCCTTAGGCCTATATCACGTGTTGCAAAACCTTGATTTGTAACAACATAACTAATTGCCGCTGTATCGGGCTGACCTGTTGTTGTTGAAAAAGTCAAATCAAGTATCTGTTCTACTAAAACATCTCCATACAGATAAGCAGTATAGATGCCATCTTGTCTTTGAACAGGTGGAGTAACTACTTTACCGTAGTTTCCTGTCAAACCAGCTCTTTTAGAGGTTTGACCGCCAAATACGTAGTTTGTTTTATCAATGCGAATGGTTGTATAAGATGTCACAGGTTTGCCAAGTCCATAAATTAAGAAATTGTTATCATCATCTGTTCTTTCAGGATCGCCTCCTGTAGTAAGTACAGCAAAGCGTCCTGTAGCATCATCACTAGTATTAACAACAATTTCAATAAAATCGTTTTTCATATTCATAACGCCATCCCCTTGGCCATAGGCACGAGGGATCTGTGACTCTGCAGTAATAGTGAAAGACAGTAACAATATCATACATAAAACACCTATTTTGATAGAGCTTTTTTGCATCACTACCCCCCCTATTCCAAAGGCTCTACATTGCCAAATTTATGAGTACCATTTCCTTTTTCAAAAACTACAGTTACAGGCACTTTATAACCATTTGGAAATCTTGCTTTAGCCTCATCGTCAAAACGGCCACGCCAGCTTTTTTGAGCAAAACTAACTAGTTCTTTATTAAAGCGCTCATCTCCGAGTCCTTGAACTAATACCACAGTTAGCTCACCTTCGCTATCTACTTCAAAAAACATTTCTAAAACGCCTGTAAACTCTAAACTCTGAATGTTTTTAGTGGTAAATCCACCAGAGCCCCCATGATTTGTTATATAGTCTTCTCCCTTTGCTGGTACAACCTTGTCTGAGGTTCCATCAGGTTCTCCTGTGCGACTTGACGCGTTGCCACCTTTACCCTCATCAGCGATAGCCTGCCCTTGTGCTTCTTTAGGCATAGCATCAAAATCTATAGCAAATTCACTTACATCACTTGTAATCACCTTAACCTCAGGAGCTTCCTCTTTAGGTGGCTCAGGTTTTACTGCCTCTGTATCTGAACGAACTGGTTTAGGAGCAGGTTGAGAAGGTTTAGATGTTTCTCCTGACTCCTTTGGAACTGTTTTTTCTACAGTTTTTTTAGGCTCTACCTCTGTTTTAGGGGCAGGTTTATCCTCAACATTTCCTTTGGGCTTTTCTTCTGGCCTTGAAGGCTCTTCAGTTTTTTCTGCGCCTTTATTTTTCGGTACGCCCGAACCAGTCAACCTAATCATTTGGACCTGTGTCTGAGTGTAATTGTTACCATATCCAGCAAAGAGTGCTTCGAGCTCTTTGAAAGGAATTATTAAAAGCAAAGCCACATGGATTGCTATGGAGATTAACATAGAGATAGAGAGGGCCGTATTATCCTTATTTTTTTCCATTTAAGCCCACTCCTTTTTTCATTCTTTTTCCACAGCCAATGAGATATTATACCCGCCTCCAGCTTGTACAATATCCATTGCTTTTACAACATAGGAATAAGGAATTGACTCATCTGCTCTTATTACTATTACCTCCTGAGGATTAGAAGCAAGACGAGTTTTCACAGATGCCAGTAGTTGTTCTTCACTCATGCGCCGATCCGAAAGATACATATCTCCTTCTTTAGAGATACTTATAACCATCAAACCTTGTAAAGCACTCTCTCCTGTAGCTGCTTTAGGAAGCTGTAGGTTAATACTTGCTTCATATGTTCTAAAAGTTGTAAAAACCACAAAAAATAAAACCAGGGAAAACATGATATCAATAAGCGCTGTAATCTCAATACGTGGGCGCTTATTTTCATATTTTATAGTCACGCGATATCACTCGCTTCCCTGTCTTTTTCCTCTTGTTGTAAGTTAGAAAATGTATCTAAAATCTCAGTTATAGCCCAGTTCATACTGGCAACGTTCTTTTTAATAACAGAATCAAAATAAGCATAAACAGCAGCAACCGGAATAGCCACCAGTAGACCATAAGCTGTTGTTAATAATGCTTCTGCAATACCAGAACTCATGGCTATAGGATCTGATACACCTTGTAGATTACTCAAAACATTGAATGTGCGAATTTCGCCAGTAACCGTTCCTAACAAACCTAAAAGAGGTGCTATTTGGATAATTAATTCTAAGGCTGGCATTCCCTTTCTCATACGGTTAAGTTCTTGTTGAGCAGCTAAGTCTAAGAGTCGTTCAACTTCTTTAAGATCACGACCGTAATTTTCAATACCAGCAGCCAAAACTGCTGCCACTGGTCCATTTTCCTGTTTTGCCAATCTTAGGGCATCTAGTATTTTTCCCTGTACAAGAAGGGGTTTAATCCCGTTGATAAGCTTTTCTGTATCATTTTTAGCTCTAATTAGATTGTAAAAACGCTCTAGAATAATTGCTAGGGCTACTATTGAACACCCCAGCAGTACATACATTACCCAACCACCCTTAGTTAGCAAATTCATCATAATTATCACCTGCAAGAGGAAACTAGCAGGCTTGCCACCTCCTTGACAGTTAATTCTTTGTCAAAACCATATTTGTTTACCTTAACCTAGAAATCAATTAGTCTAGTATCTAGTCTATATATCTTTGATTTTAACACAAGGACATTCTCTTTGAGTTTTCGACAAATCAAAGATATATTCCTTGTATCCATCTGCAAAGCAGTTAACTATTTTCCTTTTTATCTGTCGCTTTTTTAATAAATAGGCTAACATTTTTTCTTTTTGTAAATACCTTCTTGACAACAGATCTTGCTCTAGTATACTTCAATTGAGACAAATCCTTATATTTGTCCTAATAAATAAACAGAGAAGAGGCGAGAGCCTTGAAACAGCAGGAAACTCCTTTATTTACAGCTCTTAGAGAATATGCTACAGCAAAACCTTTACAATTTCATATCCCGGGACATAAAAGAGGTAGTGGTATGGATCCGGAGTTTCGTGACTTTTTAGGTCTAAACGCCTTATCAATTGATCTTATCAATATACCTCCACTTGATGATCTCCATAATCCTCATGGAATTATTAAACAAGCAGAGGATTTAGCTGCAGAAGCTTTCCTAGCCGATCATACTTTTTTTTCAGTCCAAGGTACAAGCACCGCAATTCAAGCAATGATCATGTCTGTTGTGGAACCTGGAGAAAAATTAATTGTCCCACGTAACATCCATAGAGCTGTGGTTACAGGTCTTATTCTCTCTGGTGCAAGGCCTGTTTTCTTAAAACCTGTCATTGATGAAAGATTGGGGATTGCCCATGGTATTACACCTGAATCTGTTAGTGCTGCATTAGACGAACATCCTGATGCAAAAGGCGTACTTGTAATAAACCCTACTTATTATGGCTTTGCTACTGATCTTGCAAAAATTGTCGACATAGCTCACAAAAAAAACGTCCCTGTCTTGGTTGATGAAGCTCATGGTATTCATATTGGCTTCCATGAAGATCTGCCCTTATCTGCTATGCAGGCTGGAGCAGATTTAGCTGCAACTAGTGTTCATAAATTAGGCGGATCACTTGTGCAAAGCTCTGTTTTAAATCTAAAAGGTAATCTCGTTTCACCTAAGCGGGTTAAAAATATATTTAGTATGCTAACTACCACCTCTACTTCTTATATACTACTAGCTTCTCTTGACGCTGCTAGACGCTTTTTAGCAACACAAGGACACAAACTAATCGAAAGAACGATAACTCTAGCCGAGAATGCTCGAGTGGCCATAAATACCTTACCTGGCTTATATAGCCCTGGTGATGACCTTATTAGCAAAGAGGTTTTCTCCTATGATCCCACAAAACTTCTTATCCACGTTAAAGATCTTGGGCTTACTGGCCATGAAGTCGACAATTGGTTAAGAAAAACTTACAACATCGAAGTGGAACTGAGTGATCTCTATAATGTACTTTGTGTTATTAGTATAGGCGACAATGAAGAAACTGTTGGTTCTTTAGTAAAAGCCTGTTTAGATCTTTCCCGTGAGAGTGAAGCTTGGATAAAAGTCCCTGACTTTCCAGATCAGTTACCTAAAACACCTGAACTAAAGCTATCACCTAGGGAAGCATTTTATGCGGAAGGCGAAACTATCTCTTTAGACAAGGCCATTGGTCGGATCTGCAAAGAAGTGGTCATGGTCTATCCGCCAGGCATACCAATTCTTATGCCAGGAGAAATTGTTAATCGCTCATGCTTTAATTATATAAAAAATGCATTAGCGTATAATTTGCCAATTCAAGGACCACAAGATCCATCACTAGAGACTATTAAAGTTGTTCTCTCACAGCCTTAACCAATTAGACTAACCATAAGTCCTGCAGTTACATTAAGTGAAAAATAATAAATTAAAGCTCTCAAGTTCTAAAGAATTATCATATTGATCTAAACCTCTAAAAGCTATTATTTTTAAAGGGTCTGTAACATGTAAATTACAATCTATCAAGTAAATAATAGAATAATCTACAAAGCATCAATCTTTAGTTAATCGATTGATGCTTTTTTGGTGAAAAAGGTTTCCCCATATTTGATAGGGAAACCTCAACACTCTTTAGCTATATAAAAGCTTTAAGACTTCAGATAAATAGACCCTAACACTATTTTAAACCAACAAGTAAAACCACTACTCCCATAACCCCTAAAGCAACAAACAAGCTTTTTATAGTTTTTGACTGATTAGCAACCTCTTCTCTTAAGGTGTTGACTTCCTTCTGTAAAGAATCTACCTCTTTTCTTGTTTCATCCATTACAGAGGTCCTTTTTCTTAACTCATCGATTTCACCTTGTTGATAGTCAATTCTTTTTGAGAGATGTTGTTGTACTGATTCTAAGTTCTGCAACGCTTCTTCAAGCTTACCATAATCAAGTTTAATATTATAATATCTATCACTGATCTCCCTTAACTCTAGTTCAAACTCCACTTGCAATTGGCTTACTAGCGAGAGAATCTCTTTTACCATAGGACTTTCAGTTGGTACCTCTTTAACTATAACCTCAGGTTCAGTTTTTATCTCCTTAACAACAATCCCAGGCTCAGAGGCGATGATCATATTCTGCAGTTTTGTATCGTAGTCCTTTTCTATTTCTTCTAATCGATCGATTAGTCGAGCCACAAACATAGCCATTTCATAACGATCAACAGATTGCTGGCCACGGAAAGATCCATCAGGATAGCCCTCCATAAGACCGCTATCAAGCACTTTTAAGATAGCTTGGTACGCCCAATGCGTCTTTGGTACATCAGTTGGTGGTTGAGCTGCCAAGACAGAGGTAGATAAGATCAATATCAATGTTAAACTAATAATAAGTCCTCTTTTCAATAATCTTGGTTCTTAGCGATAAGCACTAAAAACCGCCCCTCCTCTCTGTTATTGGGTTATTTGTTCATTAATTACATCTAACTCAACTTTAGGTTCTATAGCAATCTCAAAAAACCTCGGCCAAACAAGATAAATGTCCCAACCTATTTCTTCTGGTAGGCGATAACTAGCTATCTCCTTATTGGCAAAATGTTGATCATAGAAGTAAAAGAGATTGGCAATAAGATAATCATTCATCTGCCCTTCTATCAAAGAAAAATGACTTTTGGGAAGGTCAAAAGGATCATAACCTTGTGAATAAGCCCACGATTCAATAGAGCTTTTTGAAAGGCTTTTGTAATAATAGTCTTTAGCATATCGGCTTAATAAATATTCAATATGAGCCTCTGTAGCGAGTTGATGCTCTTTGCCGGTAAGATCTTCACGTGCAACTGCTGCCACTCCTTGGCCTAGAGCTAGCCCTAGTGTATTTCCTGCTGTATTCCAACCAGCAAAACCTTGTAGATTTCTTAATTCGATGTTGCGAAGTAGTGTGCGGAACAAAGCTGGCTCTGCTCGATTTAGATCATTTACATCACAGACAACAACTTTTTGGCCTAACTCCATCTCTTTTTTTATTCTCTGAACAAAAGTCTCATTACTACCACCAGGTGTAGAGACAAAAAATTTAATATCTCCATTGGGGCTAAGACGTGCCCCAGCTGCACTCATATGCCTGCGTATGTTTTCTGCAAAGCTTATATCCTCTAAAGGAGCTATCCAAGTATTTCCATCTACACCACGATAAAAAACAGTAAATGTCGGTTCGATATTAAGTAGCTTATTAATACCCCGACTAACTAGGACAACACCTACCTCGTCAGCTCCTGGAAATATTGCTACTTTATCTAAGACATCTAGCTCTGCTGCTTTGTTTTTTAACACTTCTCTTTCAGCACGGTGCAATCCGGTTGTAGATGCGTCGTCTTGGGCCAAAACCAAAAAATCAATTATCCCTTCACTAACCATATCGATTAAAATACAATTGATTTCATGGTTTCTTTCTCTAGCAGCCAAATAATCTTCAATAATATCTGTAGGAATAAAACTCTCTAAAGCTTCAAGTTCTCCTCTTTTGTATTCTTGGCCAAGATTTTCAACTTCATCTTTTAATATAGCCCAATTATGTACAGAGCTATAATATCTTGAGGCTCTATAATCTGTTGTTGTAATAGCTAATCTTTGTATAGTGTCAAATACATAAATAGGTTTGTTTTGGGATCTCTTTCTTAACTCTCTTAAAGTCTCTAACCGTTCTTTCGCTACTAAGAAAGGTACTTCACTTGTTCTTGAAGCTATTAAGCCACCATATAGAAGTTGCGAAATAGAGATTACATAACAATCGGCTTCTGTTTCCAAAAGCCATTTTGCTGTTTTATCACAATCACCAGGAGTTTTATAATAGTCTAAAGAATCAGGCATGGTAATTTCAAAACCAGCCATTTTAGCAATCATTTTAGGGGAGTAAGTATTTGCCGGTCTAGAATCTAGTGGTACAAGAGAAATTGAATAAGTAGCATATGCACCTACACTTAGACACAAAACTAAAAAAAACCAACCAGACCTTTTGAACATCTTCTAACCTCCTATACCACGGTTACAAAAAAATCCTAGGCCCCAATTTGGTTTCTTCTGTTAAACTTAGACTTCGTAAGAGACATAAGCCAAATTTCGTTCCAATTGGGATCGTTTCTTCTTAAGGTACCCTTAAGACTAAAGCCGGTTTTTTCATAACAGCGGATTGCTCTTTTATTAAAAGCATAGACTCGTAAGTAAACTTCTTTTAAGTTCAAGGTGTTAAAGGCCTTATCAAGAAGAAGATCTAATGCTCTTTTACCTAAGCCTCTACCCCAATAAGCTTTATCGGCAATACATATCTTTATCTCGGCCTGTCCACTTCTCCAAGAGATATTACACAGTTCAATATCACCTATAGCTTGCTTTTGATATTCGATAATAAAAAAGTATCTATTTCTATTTTGAACTTTATCAAAAAGCCAATTTGACAAATCATCTTTAGAATCGGGATACTCCCAACCCATTACAGTCTGTAGCTCTTTATTATTACTCCATTCTAAAAAGTTTGTTAAATCGTCTTTTTCAGGTCGTCTAAGACGTAAAGAATCCTGCGACATCTACCTCTCCCCCATAGGCCATCTGCAAAAAGCAGATGAGTTTTAATAATTACTGCTATTCCTTATGGGAAAAAGTTTTCTCTATCTATGCCGCTCTAACCTTTAGGCAATTACATCCATGAACTCTAAAAGTTCGTAGAGGTATTTTTCTGGAAGATCGACTAGTCCTAGAAGTTCTCGGTCTTTTCCTTTAGGTCCATGACAATCTGAACCACCTGTAATGAGAAGATCATTTGTCTTAGCAAACTCCTCAAATCGCAAAGTATCTTTAGGGGTATGGGCAGAATGAAACACTTCGATACCATCTACGGGAATCTCTTGCAAAAGACTATCTGTTAGTTCTATAGTTAATAAACCAGGATGAGCCAAAACAGCTACACCTTTTGCTTGGTGAATTAGGGAGACAGCATCTTTTGGGGATAATTTGTTTCGTGGCACATAACCAGGTTTTTGAGGGTTGAGATACATCCTGAAAGCTTCGTCAACAGATTTAACATAACCTTTTTTTACCATTAGACGAGCTACATGACTTCTGCCAGGCAAACCTGTAATAGGTAATTCTTGATAGCTTAAAGGAAAACCTATTGTTGTAAGCTTGTCTACAGTCTGCCTAATACGTTCTATTCTTTCTTGTTTTAAACTTTTTGTTTTCTGAAGTAATTCAGGTGAAGCAGGATCTATTCCATAGCCTAAAATATGGACCTCGCTGTCACCTAAAACAGAACTAAGCTCAATTCCTGGAATCACTTTTAGAGATAGTCTCTGTTTTTTCACTATACTTAGAGCAGGAACTACTCCCTCTGTAGTGTCGTGATCTGTTATGGCTATTGCCTGAAAATCTTTGGTAACTAATACTAGTTCTTCTGGTGTGCGGCTACCATCAGAATAAGTAGTGTGAAGATGTAAATCGATCAACTTAATCCTCTCCCATGAGTTGGCGCAACCTTTTTAGGGCTTTTTTTTCGATACGGCAGATATGTGCTTGCGAAATCTGTAGTTCAGTAGCTAATTCTACTTGGGTCTTTTCAGCAAAAAATCGTTGCACAACAATATAGCGGCTTCTTTTGTCTAAAGAATCAAGGAGTTCACTTACTAGAATTCTCGTATCTAAAGGGTCATCCCTGCTTGCTAAAAGATCTCCATAAGGGATCTTCTTTTCTTCGTCGATAGTTTCATCTAAAGACTTCGGGGTTCTTGCTGCCTCAAGTGCATATACTAACTCTTCTGGATCAACCCCTAATATTGAGGCAACCTGTGACAAAGTAGGCTCTCTACCTTTTTCTTTTAAGAGCCTTTCACTTATTTGTTTGTATTGCAAATAAAGCTCACGGCCTCGTCTACCAAGGCTTATCTGTTTTTCTTTACGAAGTGACTCCTTCATCTCACCCATAATCAAAGGCACGGCATAGGTTGAAAACGCTGTATTCATCGTGAGATCAAATCTTTCAACAGCTTTAATCAAGCCGACAAATCCAGCTTGAATCAGATCATCGTTACCATTTTCCATAAAACGATTAGCTATGTGAATGACTAAGCCTCTGTTTTTTTCTAAAAACAACTCTTTTGCTTCTCTATCCCCTGATTTGGCCTTGATTAAAAGTTCCCTCTCGTTAGGCATCGAGTTTTTCTGGGCGTTTTTTCATCGTCACTGTTGTACCTTCGCCCAAAATTGACTGAATTTCAATCTTATCCATGCATGCGGTCATAAAACTAAAACCAAGGCCAAGGTTTTCATCAGGTTTGGTAGTAAAATCGCTTTCCTTTGCCAAGTCAACATTTTCTATACCTACACCTTGATCTTTTATAATAATAGTAAGGGTTTGTTCGTTGATAAAGACACTAATATCGATCATGCCAACTGAATTTGGATACGCATGTTGAACGCAGTTTGATACAGCTTCAGAAACCGCTTTGCGAATCTCGTTGTATTCTGCTTCGGTAAAAGATTCAATTTGAACTGCAAAAGCTGCCACTGTAGAACGGGCAAAGGCAATGTTTTCTGGTAGACTAGGAAACCTTAAATGAACTTCATTTTTTTCTGACATTTGGTTGTGGCACTGTTCAATATTCAAGTGCCTCCTCCCCCCTTTTTTGTAGATTATATAGGTATCTCCTTAAAAACGATGCTTGTCACAGTTAATATCCTCTAAACTTTCAGCATGTTTACACAATTTTAGGATCCCGGCAATTTCTAGATCCTCTTTGACTCCACCTTTTGCCCCGACAATAATCATATCACCTTCGCGGGTTTTTACCTTTTTATAGCGGCCAAGAATCGCTCCCAAACCTGTGCTATCAGTAAAACTTACATTAGTTAAATCCAAAACAAGGCAATCTAGCTTTTCAAAATCGTCCCATCTTTGATCAACTGCTTTTTTTAGTTCAGCACCGGTTACCATATCTAAATCCCCTGTTAGTTGAGCAACTAAAGTTAAGCCATCAATAAAGACATTTACTGACATAATTTCACCCCCAGGCTTTTGAGACATTTTTCTGTCCTGGGGGCAAAATTCCTTCTTATCCTTTTACTATTCCTAATATTTTGAGAAAACTTCTAGATATCTCTAACCAAATAGTTGCTTTTTCCACATCTTCGCCAGCTATAGCTTGCATTTCGCCAACAATCTCTTCTCCTAGTTTTGCTTTTATAACCCCTACACATTCGCCTTTTTTCACTGGAGCTTTAAGATACTCTTTTATCTCTAAATCAATTGTAGGAAGAGTATCTACACCTTTTTTAAGGGTAACACGAAGATCGTCTTGAGCATAAATCTCAATTTTTTCTTTTTTGCCGTGATGAACAGGTATCTCCATAATTACATCACTTTTACTAGCAAGAAGTATCCCTTTGAAATTGTTATAGCCGTAATCTAAAATGCTAACTATATCTTTGTATCTTTCCTGATTAGAACTAGCACCTAAGACAACTGCTATTAAACGAAGATCTTCTCTTATTGCCGAAGCACTTAAACAATAGCCCGAAGCCTCAACCATGCCTGTTTTTACGCCATCAGCTCCCGGGTAACCCCTTAGAAATAGCTTATTATAGTTGTATAAGACAACCTCTCCTTTTTGCCCTGGTCTTACTGTATACTCATAGGTAGAGACCAAATCAGCGAACAAGGGCAATTTGTAGGCATAAAATGTTACCAAAGCAATATCTTTTGCTGTAGAATAGTGCTGTCCTTCCAAAACTCTATGACTGTTTTCTGGCAAACCATTACAGTTGACAAAATGAGTATTAGTACAACCTATCTCTTTGGCTTTTTCATTCATCTTTTCCACAAAAGCTAGCTCTGAACCACTATGAAACTCAGCTAAAGCAACTGCTGAATCATTAGCTGAACCAACAGATAGTGAATATAACAGATCTTTGACACTCATCTGTTCTCCTATCTCCAACCAAATCTGTGAGCCACCTTGCCTTTTGGCACTCTCACTTACAGAGACTAAATCATCAAGACTGAATTGATTATTTTCAACAGCCTCAATAACAAGTATCATTGTTAAAATCTTTGTAATACTGGCAACATGTCTTTTTTCGTCAGATTTTTTTTCCCAAATAATCCCACCATTGTTTCCTTCAATAAGAATAGCTGCTGGCGACTTTATAACAGGCTGTGCCAAAGCCATGGTTCCAAGGATAAGAACCAGACACCAGATAATTGACTGTTCAATCCTCGTTTTCATCTGTTAAGCCTCCTTATACAGTCTTGGCGCTTAATTTTATGCTTTCTTTCTCTGATCTATGTTTCAGGAGGACTTTTTCTCTTGTTGTACAATATTATATGGATAACGAAACAAAAAAAGGAGTTTAGATCGTGACCCTTCTTAAACGTTTTATAAGTTATTATCGCTATGAAATACCACTAGTTGTAATAGACATAACTGCTGCTTGTGGTATAGCTTTCTTAGATCTTATGTTTCCTGTAATCACTAGGATTATGATGAAAGACCTTATTCCTAATAGTAATTTGCAAGGAATCTTCAAATATGGTTTAATCCTTTTTTTGATGTACCTAATTAATTTATTTCTGCAATATGTAGTCGACTATTTTGGCCATGTGGCAGGAATACGCATTGAAACAAGAATGCGAAGTGATCTTTTTTCTCACCTACAAACTCTTGATGTAGAGTTTTTTGATAACAATCGCACTGGAAGCTTAATGTCTCGAGTTGTAAATGATCTCCATGAAGTAAGTGAACTAGCACACCATGGCCCTGAGGATCTTTTGATTGCTGTTCTAATGCTTCTTGGCTCTACTATCTATCTCTTTCAAATTAATGTTCCCCTTACGCTGATGATTGTAGCTTTTGTTCCTTTTATGATCTTTTTTGCTATCAAACAACGCAAAGTCATGGGGGAAGCTTTCTTGTCTGTTAAAGAAGAGACAGCTGTGATCAATTCTGATATTGAAAACAGTATCGCTGGTATTCGCGTAGCGAAAAGTTTTGCTAATGAAGAATATGAGAAAGACCGTTTTGAAGGGGCCAATACAAGTTTTAGAAAGGCTCGTGAAGGTGCTTATCACAGCATGGCCATCTATTATTCAGGTCTTAATTTTATGACTAATCTTCTCAATGGAGCAGTTCTTATCTTTGGTGGTTATCTTTGTTATTTAGGTAAGATAGATCTAGCTGATTTAACAGCTTATATTTTGTTTGTTTCCATGTTTATTCAGCCAATTAGAAAACTTACAGCCTTTGCCCAGCAATTTGAGCAAGGCATGGCAGGTTTTAGACGTTTTGCAGATCTTATGTCACTAAAACCAAAGATCGTCGACAAACCTAATGCTGTAACCTTAAAAGATGTTCAAGGTTCAATAGTCTTTGACAATGTATCTTTTAGCTATAGTGGCTCAGATGAGGTTTTAAAAAATGTCACTCTCAAGGTTGATGCAGGACAGTCCATTGCTCTTGTTGGTTCGTCTGGTGGAGGAAAAACCACTTTATGCCACCTTTTAATGAGATTTTATGAAATTGATTCTGGTTCTATCACTATCGATGGTATAGATATTAGAGACATAAAATTAGCTTCTCTCCGAGAGACAATCGGTCTTGTACAGCAAGATGTCTTTTTGTTTGCTGGTACAATTAAAGATAATATTTTATATGGAAGACCGAATGCAACAGATAGAGAGATCTATCAAGCTGCTAAGAATGCAGAAATTCACGACTTTATCACCACTTTGCCCGATGGTTATAATACCTATATCGGTGAAAGAGGTATAAAACTCTCAGGTGGGCAAAAACAACGTATCGCTATTGCTAGATTGTTCTTGAAAAACCCACCCATTCTTGTGCTCGATGAAGCTACGTCTGCTCTAGATAATATTACTGAATACCGCATTCAAAATGCCCTCAAACGATTGAGCAAAGATCGCACAGTATTTATTATTGCCCATCGTCTGTCGACTGTTAAAGATGCAAATCAGATTGTAGTTTTAGAAGAAGGCGAGATCGTAGAAAAAGGTACCCATGCTGAACTCTTAGCTAAAAATAATATTTATTCTAAGCTCTATAAATCACAATATCTTTCTTCAGATCTTGCGATAAGCTGATATAGAACAACTTCTAGTTGGAACTGCCTGCGTTTTTCTTATCTGTTCTTCTAGGGATAAAAAACAGCCTACTCTATTGGAGCAGGCTGTTTTTTTATGCCCTATTTTAAAATCAAGTTTTATAGTGTAAAATTTCCATCTTACACTTTGTCTTCTCACTAATCCTTTAGAAAGCTTGTCCCTCTTGGATAATGAATACCAAAAAACTCAGCTGCAGAAGCTGCTACATCTGCAAAAGTCTCCCTAATACCTAAATTGCGTGGTTCTGTACCAACTACCAACAAAGGAACATATTCACGAGAATGATCTGTACTTGGTGTGGTAGGATCACAACCATGATCAGCTGTTATCACAAGAATGTCATCTTTAGTCAACTTTTTTAAGACATCAGGTAAATAGCGATCAGTCGTTTCAAGGGCTCTTGCATAACCTTCTACATCATTTCTATGGCCATAAAGCATGTCAAAATCAATAGAATTAGCAAAGATCAACCCACTTTCAACTTCGTCAAGAGCATATAAAAGCTGAGCCAAAGTCTCGTTGTTATTCTTTGCCGGTAGTGCCTTAGTGATTCCTTTATTAGCAAAGATATCAACGATCTTTCCTATCCCAATTACAGGGACACCATTTTCAT
>DUTE01000240.1 GCA_012842235.1 Bacillota bacterium | reverse complement strand
CTTTTCAATTTGCTTCATAACCATCTGACGATTCATGTAGCCATCTCCTTTACTCAGGCTTAATTATTTTGCCTCCAAAAACCTCTTGTGTTTTTGTAAGAAAATTAGGATCCCTCTTAAACTTCGGACTCTCATCTATTCTAAGACGAAGAGCTTTACCTGTTAACTCTTCTAGTTTTTGTTCAATCAAACTCTTATTTTTAGGGTTTTCTACATTAGCTCGATGAAACTCATACGCGTCAGGAAAACTTATATAAAGATCTATTCCCTCTAAGGCTACTGGTTCTGCAACATTCAAAAAGGCCCAATATTCCAAAGTGTCTTTTCGAGATTTTAGCTGTTGCAAAAGCCCCTCCCAAAAGAGATTTATATCGGAATTCTCTACCTGAAGGCTTCTCCCTTCTTTAATTTTCTGCTCAAGCTCTTGAATTTTTTTGCTTTGAGCTTCAAGCTTCTTATTAAACTCGATAATAGCAGCAGCATCAACCTGAGTTGTACCTACTGGTTCTTCAGTTAACTTCACTAGTGATAGTTCGAAAAAAAGTTCAGGATCTGCAGTTCGTTTAGCTTTTTGAATTGTCTCAGCTAAAGTCTCTATAATCCTTACTAAATATTTACTATCAAATTTAGCCGCTAACTCCATTGATTCTTCCCTTGTAATATTTAATAGTATTTCTCCTGATTGAAGAGGTGCATCTTTATCTGCTTTAACCACTAAAAGACCTCTTGCTACCTGCATAGCACTTTCCATAAAATGGACTAGATCTTTTCCCTCTTCTGATGCACTTTTTATTAGTGATAGTCCCTTTGTTAGATCTTTAGATATTAAAACTTGATAAAAAGCATTTAACGCTTGAGCATCAGTAAGACCTAACATATCTTGAACAACTGTAGTTGTAACAATATTTTCCGAAAAAGCAATAGACTGGTCTAAAAGACTTATTGCGTCTCTCATACCTCCTTGAGCAGTCTCTGCAAGAAGACGTAATGCTCCTTCTTCAGCTTGAATTCCTTCTTTTTCGCTTATCTCTGTTAACCTTTGAACTATAACATCGGAAGGTATCCTTCTGAAAGTAAAACGTTGGCATCTTGATAGAATTGTCGCCGGTATTTTTTGAGGTTCTGTAGTTGCGAAAACAAAGATCACATGCTCTGGTGGCTCTTCAAGTGTTTTTAACAAAGCATTAAAAGCTTCTGTCGTTAGCATATGGACTTCATCAATAATATAAACCTTGTAATTACCTTGAGTCGCCTTAAATCGTACAGTTTCCCGCAACTCTCTAATTTCATCTATACCTCGATTTGACGCACCGTCAATCTCAAAGACGTCTAACGATCGACCTTCTCTGATTGCAATACAGCTTTCACACTCGTCACAAGGGCTAGATGTAGGACCATTAACACAATTAAGTGCTTTTGCTAACAATCTAGCTGTTGTAGTTTTTCCGGTACCTCTTGGACCTGCAAACAGATAGGCATGGGCAACGCGTCCTGTTTCTATGGCATTTTGTAATGTACTAATTATATGCTCTTGTCCGGCTACATCCTTAAACTCTTGTGGCCGCCACTTCCGATAGAGAGAAAGCCTTCCCATACCTTTAACCTCCATTCTTTCACTATAAAATATACACGCATCAATCCAATTAACCTTTTTTTATATAAAAAAACTCTGTCAGTGCGATTCGCATTGACAGAGAAAAAGCGCCGTGCACCCTTCGTCGACAGAAATCTTCCAGACGTAACCCTAGCAGTTAGCTCAAGCCAGGCACCCCTGCGGCACCCGAAACTATCCGCTTACCGCTGCTTCCTTCCGGACCTGACGGG
>DUTE01000239.1 GCA_012842235.1 Bacillota bacterium | reverse complement strand
CACAAATACAGTTGTCCATGAAAATATACCGGAGCCGGAAGAGATAAACAAATTGGATTTGTTTATTAACATCAATAACAGTAATGAGCAAACAATATTGCAGGTTGAGATGCCTTTTATAGGTACCGTAGAATAACAATTGTTTGTCTTAAAGTAAGCGTCAAATAGCCCCCACGTATATCTTCATGGGGACTATTTGACGCTTACTAACAAAGAACAATCGGATATGTTACAACACAAATGCTTGGTATTAAAGTTATATACATCAATTTGGTAATCTATTAGTTATTAGCTTGTTACAAAAATAAAGGTATGGTAGAATGATATAGGTAATATATTACCTATATCTATTACGCTGGGAGTTTGACGTTTTAGGGCTTAGAAGTTTGGAGGTTTAATATGATAGAACTAGAAAAGTTGCAAGATATTGATAAAAGGTATCGGATTTTTGGTATGATTTTTTTACTTTCTACTAAACTTGAAACTATGGGAAACACATTTCTCGGTGAACTTACTACAAAACAATGGTTTCTCATGCTAACATTGACAAACTTTTTTGAAACACCACCGACACTTAGTCAATTAGCTAAACAGATGGGAACAAGTCATCAGAATACAAAACAACTTGCGCTTAAACTTCAAGAAAAAGGATTCCTATCTATAGAAAAAGATGATCAAGACAACCGAGCACTCCGGATAGTGCCTACAGAAAAAATTGAAGAATATGTAAAGAATAGACAAGAAAAAGACCATAAATTTATCGAAGACTTTTTTGGAGTGTTAACTGAAGCGGAGATTGAAGATCTCGATAAGATCTTATTAAAAATGCTTGATAACATCGAATGTCTTGAAGAAAAACTAGCTTAACTTATGGAGGGATTAGGGGAGTGAAAAAGCAAGTTGTTGTTTTAATAACCATATTAGCATCGATCTGTTTACTTGGGCTAACATGGTCTATAATCAAAAACAATATAGTTGGGCAGGCCGAAAAAATAGTGGTTTCTAATTTGGATTTGTCTAATTTAGAGGCTGGTATCTATACAGGGGAGTGTAGCTTGTCGCCAGTTAAAGTTGTTGTTGAGGTTTATGTTAAAGATAAAACAATAAAAGATATTGAAATACTAGAGCATCAAAATGGCTTAGGGAAAAAGGCTGAAACAGTTATTGAGCAGGTTATAAAAGAGCAAAAATTAGATGTTGATTTAGTTGCAGGAGCTACTGTAAGTAGTAAGGTAATTCTCAAAGCAGTAGAGAATGCTTTAAGCGTTCAATAAATAGGAAGATAAGGAGCGAAGTTTAATGAGTAATATTGCTGTAGTATACAAATCCAAATACGGTAGCACCAAAAAATATGCTCAATGGATAGCCGAAGAAACTAACGCAGATTTGTTCGAAAACTCGAAAACAGATGTAAGAGATCTTATACAATACGATACTATTGTCTATGGCGGCGGGTTGTATGCAAGTGGAATAGCAGGAATTTCTCTTATAACAAAAAATTACGAAGTTTTAAAAGATAAAAGAATAGTAGTTTTTACAGTGGGGTTAGCCTCGACAGATAGAAAAGAGGTTTTTTATTCTATAATAGAAAAGAATTTTTCCCAAGAGATGTGTGACAATATAGAGTTTTTTCATCTACGTGGTGGCATTGATTACAAAAAGCTAGGATTTATACATAGATCGATGATGGCAATGCTTAAAACTGTTATTTCCAAGAAAGATCCTGAGGAATTAACTGATGATGATAGAGAACTCTTAGCAACATATGGAGACAAAATAGATTTTACAGATAAGAACTCCCTTAAACCTTTATTAGTGTTTTTGGGAAACGAAAAAGACAAATAAGAAGTGTTAAAACCATCAGCGTTAGGGGATAAAGAATGTAAAGAAAAAATAATAGGTTAAAAAAATAGCAGGATAACCTCCTGTTATTTTTTAACATCTACTAGCAAATACACTTTTTGTTATATGTGTAGTACTAGTTCGGTTAGCATCACAAATGAACAGACCGCTTCGTTTTTTATTACGGTTTCTCGCTTTTTGTCTTTTATCTTGTGTTTGTTGTTGAAAAAAAGCTAAAAACTTGCTTAATAAGTGTGTCT
>DUTE01000022.1 GCA_012842235.1 Bacillota bacterium | reverse complement strand
TAGCTAAAATAGTAAGCCAGGAGTTAGTTAAAAGCACCGGAAATCCAAGAGGGGCTCTAGGGCCAGTAGATTACTATATTCTAGTAAACTCTAAGAGCCTTCCTATTGTGATTGCTGAGCCATACTTTCTAACAAATAAAGAGCATGTAGAGCTTTTGCAAAAAGAAGAGACACTACAACTTCAAGCAGAAGCCTATTATCAAGCTTTAGTTTTGTTTTTCGATGAAACCTATGAAATAAAGTAAAAATAATGAGAGCTTATAGCCTAAAATCTAATGCTATAAGCTCTCGTTTTTGCTATAGAGCAACGCCCCTTTTTTAAGGGGCGTTCATAGGGGTATATTTGGAGTATAGGTTTATATGTTTATTTACAAAGTCTTAATATATCTTGAGAATTCCTTAAGCTTTCTTTGTATTTCATCGGTAGATTCCTTAGCTGCTTGTTTGATTGCTGCTTCAGGATCGTCTCCTTGAAGAACTACTTTGTTAAAGGCAAAATCGATATAACGATCAGCTATATGACCACCAATAACAGCTGTTTGCATCCGGCAAGTTGCTAAAGCCTCATGAGCAAGGTGTAGCTTTTCTTTAGGGAAGGGTGCATTTTCAATAGAGTTTTTGTTAGAGAAAAAGATCCTCGATTTATGAAGTTCATGGCCACGGTTCATGAACTTGGTAGTAAATTCAGTAGAACTTACCCATTTCATAAACTCCCAAGCAGCATCTTTCTTTTTAGAAGAAGAAATAATCGACCAAGTAAGCATTTTGCCAGTATTGGTGCGGTTTATTGTGCCATCACTTTGTTTGGTTCCAGGAAATAGTGTTATATCCCATTTGCCTGTTAATTGAGGTGCAGTTATCTCAAAGCCAGCATAGTACCAGTTTTGTAGTATCTGTAAAGGAGTCTGCCCAGAGGTAAAGGTACTAAAGGCAGGATCTTCAAGGACTAGTTTATATTTAGTATGCAACTCAGTAAGCTCAGTAAAAGCAGCAATATTTTCAGGGGAAGCAAGGTTTGAACCTTGCCCATCTTTGGTATAGATATCAGAGTTTCTTTGGAAAACTAGAGGAAGAAGTTTGCCAACATTAGGTGAGGCACCTTGATAAAAATAAAACGTATCCATATTTCGAGCTTTTAGTTTTGTTGAAGCGGTTCTAATATCATCCCAGGTCTCCGGGACGCCTAGGCCTAGCTCGTTAAAGATATCAGTACGGTAATAGGTCCAGGTCCAGTTAATCTCTCCTGGCAAGGCAAAGAGAGCTGATTTATACTGTAGTGCTGTAAGCAGCATAGGGTTAAGTTGATCAGTTACATCTTTAATACCTGGCATTGTCGATAGATTCAAAAGAGCACCTCTAACACCTAACTCAATTACTTGGTTGGAGTAGAGCTCTACTATATCAGGAGCATCTCCACCAATATAAGAAAGCAATAGTTTGTTGGAGATATCTTCAACAGGTACAAGGATTAAATCCACTTCTATACCGGTTTTTGGTGTAAACTCGTCTTTAATCATGTTTCTTAATTCTTGCCCTAATTCCGCACCATACCAAGTCCAGACGACAATTTGTTCGGCAAAAACAGCAATAGCAAGCAAAGCTATTACAACAAAACACAAAAAGATCTTTTTCAAAGGCTTAGACATATATTTTCCCCCTCGTTATTCAAAAATGCATAAGTTTTAAGCGCCTAAGCGCTTAAGCGATCTTTGTCATATAACATGGAAAGGGCAATGTTATATAACAGTCTCTATGTTTATTCTTAATAAATTTCTAAATTCCTGCTTAAGATTTTAAAAATGGTTTATTATCATCGTTTTCTAGAAAGAAAAGAGCAAGTGAAAGAGAAAAAGATTGTTTAAAATTGCTGAGAGTCTAATGTATGTAAAAAACAGATCTATAAAAGAATAGTCAAAATACCTAAGCCCCAAACCCTACTAAGGGTTTGGGGCTTAGGCTTAAAGGTTGTTATAGGAATAAATAGGAGATATTTTGGAGAATCAAAAACTTCTCCTTTTTATAATAGGAAGGGAGGTATCCCCTTCCTTAATTATAAACTCTTAATAAAACGTGAATATTCTTTGAGTTTCTTTTGAATCTCTAAGTTTGATTCTTTGGCAGCTTGCTTAATTGACTCTTCTGGGTCAGCATTTTGCAAAATTACTTTGTTAAAGGCAAAATCGATATAACGGTTTGCCACTTGACCACCAATAACAGCAGTCTGCATACGGCATTTAGCTAGTGACTCACGGCAAAGATCAATGTGTTCTTGAGGGAAGAGTGCATTATCAATTGAGTTTTTATTGGAGAAAAAGAGACGGCATTTATCATTACTTTGATAAGCTAAGTCCATAAACTTCGAAGTAAATTCGGAAGAACTGAGATATTCAATAAGCTTCCAAGAAGCCTCTTGTTTTTTCGTAGAAGAGACAATAGACCAAACAAGCATCTTTCCTGTATTAGTATGGTCTATAGAACCATCTTTTTGTTTTGTTCCAGGGAAAAGTGCTATATCCCATTTACCAGCAATCTGTGGTGCAGCAAGTTCAAAAGCACCATAATACCAGTTTTGGAGAATTTGTAGAGGAGTTTGGCCAGAGGCAAATGTAGTAAAGCTAGGATCTTCTACAGGGATCTTATACTTAGTATAAAGATCTGTTAGCTCTTTAAATGCAGCGATATTTTCAGGTGAATCAAGGTTTGATGCTTCTCCATCATTAGTATAGATATCACTTTGTCTCTGGTAGACAAACGGTAGTAGTTTACCAACAATTAAAGCTGAAGGATCACCTTGGTAGTAGTAATAGGAATCCATATCTCTTGCCTTAAGTTTTACCGAAGCATCTCTAAAATCATCCCAGGTTACTGGTGCCCCAAGGCCCATCTCTGAAAGGATATCTTTACGATAGTAGGTCCAAGTCCAGTTAACCTCACCGGGTACAGCAAATAGTGCCGATTTATATTGTAGAGCAGGAAGTAGCATAGGGTTTAGGTCGGCTATAACATTTTGTACACCATCGATATCGTTTAGGTTAAGCAGAGCACCTCTAACACCTAATTCAACAGCTGTGTTAGAATAAAGCTCCACCACATCAGGAGCGTCTCCACCAAGGTAGGCAAGTAAAAGCTTAGAGGTCATGTCCTCAATAGGTACAGTCAAAATCTCTACTTCAATACCTGTCTGTGGGGTAAATTCATTTTGAATAAGATCTCTAAAGATTTGCCCCAGAGCACTTTCATACCAAGTCCACACCAGGATTTTTTCAGCAAAAGCATTTGTTGCAATTAGAGCCATTAATAAACAACATAATAACCATTTGCTAAAAAAACTTTTTGGGCTTTTCATTAAGATTCCCCCTTTGGGTTTTTTACCATGATCAACCAGCAACCTAAGAGATCACGTGTTGAACCCTTTACACGAAATCCAGCGCTTTTATAGAGACGATAGGCTTTTTCATTTTCCGGTCTTACCTCTAAAACCACATGTTTATCACCAATATCTAAAAGAGCTCTATCAAGCATTAGCTTACCTATCCCTTGGGATTGAGCCTCAGGTAAGATCGCTACAGATAAGATGCGTCCTCGGTTTTTTGGTAAATCCACATTGTAGTGTTTTTTCATTAGGTATTGTGTTCGCACCAGCTTCCAGATCTCTTTTGCGTGAATTTGTAGTTCTTTTCTCTTCAAAGATTGCCAGTAGTATCCAAGTGAGGCAGAAGAAAACGTTTTCCTGCCTGTTTTATTATCTTCGACAGAGTAGCAGCAATAACCTACTATAGGATCACCAAAAACAAGAAATTTTGCACCGGCATTTTTAAGTACTAAAAACGAGGGAACCATCAGGTTTTGAACTCGTTTTGCTTCATTTTTGCCAAAGTAAAATTCTACACTTTCTGGAAATGCTTGGGTGTAGATCCTTGCTATCTTGGTTATATCAGATTCATGAGCATAACGCATAGTTAGGTCTAAGGTCATGGCTTTTCCACCCTACTCGGTAATATTTAGCTCAAGGTGAGAGATGTCCTCTCCTTCTGCTTCTTCAAGAAGTTCTTTTAAAGGGATTATTTCCAAACCTTTTTCTTGTAGGCCATCGATAATACTAGGGAGTGCTTGGATTAAAGCCATATGGTTGCCACCTTCGTCTTTAATTAAAGCACCACTGTCGTGAAGTAAAATGATCTCTCCACCTTTAGCTTTGTTAACAATTCTTGAGACAATAGTATCAGCAGAAGTGCTACTTTTCCAGTCCCTACCTGAGATTGTCCAAAGAATTATTCTTTGGCCTAAAAGATGAGCAAGTCTACGGTAGCGAGCATCATACATTCCCCTTGGTGGACGAAGATAAACGGGAAATTCTTCGGTAATCTGGTGAATAATATGGTTTGTTTGGATAATTTCTTGTGTAAGGTCATTGTATTTTAGAGTAGGAATATTCACATGGTTGTAGGTGTGATTGCCTAACTCATGCCCCTCTTTAATGATACGCTTAACTACTTCAGGATATTTTTTAACATGAGAACCGACCATAAAAAAAGTTGCCTTAACTTGCTTTTCTTTAAGGATATCAAGAATTAAAGGGGTATATTCGGGGCTTGGACCATCATCAAAGGTAAGTGCTACATAGTTAGATTGACTTGAACCTCTTCTATAGATATCAGGTTGGTAGTCAAAGCCGTAATAGACATAAAAGTTAGCGAGTAAAAGCAAGGTGGTAATGGTCAAAGCTATAGAGAATAAAAAAGAGGCGTATCTGTTGTTTAAGGATTTAGCCAAGTATCTATTTTTTCCCTTGATCTTATTTAATAAGAGGTTTATCAAAACTCCCAAACCGACAAAAGACAGGACAAAGAGTAATAGGCGCATATTCATTAAAGAACTCATCGTTTTCCTCCAATTTAGAAATGGAAATAAAAAAACTAATATTGATTTGAACTATTTGCTAGTTTTATACGTCATAGGGGCGAGTTAAGAGTT
>DUTE01000238.1 GCA_012842235.1 Bacillota bacterium | reverse complement strand
TAAGACGAATAGCCCCCAAATAGGTACGTAAAGCGTTCTCTGTTGCTAAAAATATAATGTTGACATGCTCCCTTCAGACTGGTATAATTTTAGCTTTATTTCTTGACAGGTTGAGGAAAATATGATAATATGAGCATGGCGTGGACAAGTCGCCAAAATTGGAAGGGGGCGTCTCGATGAGCGGAACCAACGCATTGGACCGTATTAGAGAAGATCTTACAGGGTTAGTTGGCCAAAAGGTACAGATTAGAGCCAACAAAGGTAGACGCCGAATTATGGAAGCTGAGGGAGTTATAGAAGGAATTTATCCTAATATATTTGTAATAAAACTCAGCGAAGACCATGCCCTGTCTAGAGTGACTTACAGTTATGCTGATGTATTAACAGAGACTGTGGAGTTACGTATAGATAACAAAAGAATAGGCGTAGGAGCTTAAAAAAAGAGGACTTCGGGTAGTCCTCTTTTTTTGTCTTTTAAATGTTTTATCCCTAAAGCATATGGCATAGGATGTTTTAGGGGATGGATTGTTAATGAGTGCATTAAAACTTGGTTCAAAAGGCAAAAGAGTATATGTTTTTCAAGAGAAACTGCAAAAACTAGGTTACGACCCAGGCGAGATCGATGGTTATTTTGGTTACAAGACTCTAGAGGCTCTAGCGTATTTAAGAAGAGACCTCCATCTACCTCCTTATGGCAAAGCAGATAGACAGTTGTTTTGGTATCTAAAAACTAGAAAGAACCTTGGTAACACTTATTATAGAGATCAAGATGAAGCATTGAAGCGTGTTTTTAACCCTAAAGTTGGTGTTTTAGGTACCTTAAATGGGGCAGATTTTGTATTAGATTATCTTGATAACGATAAAAGTAGAAATAAAGTACTTATTCCGGAAAAAACTCCATTTATGGCAACAACTCTTCTTAAAATCCGCAAATACCCGTTTTTTATAGCGTTTAGTCGAGTGAAAGGGCAAAAAAAGGTAGAGCTTTTCTCGTTAGGTAGAAAAGCACAAGGCTTTATCTATCTACCCTGGTCTTTTTCTACTGATTTTCAAAGACCGATTCTTGAAGAACAGATTCCCGAGAAGATACAGATTCTTTTACGAGACTTCGCTTGGAAAGATCTCTACCTTGGCATTCCTCTTAATGCCTTTGAATGGCTTCTCGAAACAGAGAAAGAGCAACCCAAAAGGTCTTCTAGTAGAAGAAGAAAGCTAATTGATAGTGAGGTAGTAGAAGGCTATCCCTTAGAAAAACCCTACGATGAGACGATGGATTTTTTAAGAAAAAGGGGAGTTAAAGGTAAAAAGCTCCATGGAGAGATTGTTTTTCAGTTTAGACAAAACCAGAGAAGACATATTATTAAAATTTTAAGTACTCAAGAGATTAAAAGACTTGTCAAAATATGTGATAGTTATCACCTAAGTGGAGTGATATTTTGGCAGGCAACCCAAAGAGATGATCGACTTTGGCACCTGAATATACCCAAGCAGTTATGATAAAGCATTTTGTGGCATATATTCCTAGAGAAGATAGCAAAGGGGGGAGTATTTTGGGTATACAGGTGTCTGAGAACACTTTAAGAATAAGAGACATTGCTGGCAGAGGAGAATCTACATCGTATCTAAAATTTACAGTGGAACTTCCTGCTTCCAAACCGGCAATCTCTCGAGTTTTAAGTGTTTTAGGCCGTCCCAAAGTTACTAGTGTTACTGTGGAAACAGGTAAAGTTTTGTTTCAGGGTGTTTTAAGCCTCGATCTTCTCTATGTACCAGTAAACACAGGCGAGCTTGCTTTAGATCTTATTGAAAAAGTAGAGTTTAAGGATGTAGCTGATTTTGAGTATTTTATCGATGTTTCAGATGCCAAGCCAGGTGATGAACCAATACTGCGGACCTTTTTGGCCAATATCGATTATGAAGTAGAGAAAGAACAACGACTATTAATCGATGCTAGCCTACGCCACGAAGTGCTAGTGATGTGTACCAAACGGCTCAAATTTTTAGGGGACATATTAATAACACCACCAGAGAAGATTAAGATTGAAAAGCGCGAACTACTTCTTGAAGAATACGCAGGTAAAATCGGCAAAAGTGTGAATATAAGTGGCAATATAGCCCTACCCCTTGGAGTATTACGTCTTGTTGATGTAGCTGTGAAACCCCAGATAAAAAGAGAACTTGGCGATGGCAGTGGCATAACAATTCTAGGTTCAATAGATCTTAATTTACTTGTGGTTAGAGAACTAGGTGATACTGCAGTGGTGCAGTCAGTTTATCTTCCTGGGGCTGTAGCCTTTGAAGAAAGACTTGAGAATTTAATGGGAGATAACATACTCAGTCGAAGCAAAATCTCTATAGATTATGTAAGTTATGCCCGCATAGAAGATGAACTAAGGCTTGATGTAGGTCTAAATATACAAAGCGAATTAACCGCACCCAAACGAGTAGGTTTGATCTCCGAAGCAGAGAGTGTAGCAGGAAGAAGGATTGTTACTCGAAATGGTACTTTGAGCATAAGAAGAAAAGTAGTCTCTGCCCCAGCAAAGACCAATGCCGAAGCACTTCTTAGGCTACCAGAAGGTTTGCCTGAGCCAGTAGAGATGCTTAGAGTACAGGTAATACCTAGAATAGAACACACCGAATGGGCGCACGATACCTTATATGCTGCTGGTAGCTGTTCATTAGAGATTATCTACACAGGTATCGATGGAGAACTCCACAGTGTATACTGGGATGATGTTTTAGAGTTTAATGCACCTATAGATTTTACTGGTCTTGAGGTAGATGCAGAGGTTATTGGTATCGAAGTAAACACTGAATCGTTTAGACACCAGATTACAGAAAGTGGTTTAGAGATATCTGCATCTTTACTTCTATTAGCTGAAGTATCAGCCCCAGAGGCACTTAATTGTCTGATCGAAGCTATGGTATATGATGAAATAGAAGAAGAACCTGCTTATATTACTTTTATCACAGCTGAAGATGATGATTCCCTTTGGAAACTCTCACAAAAATATCAGATACCACTAGAGAGTATCCTTGAAGATAATGGCTTAAAAACAGAAGAACTAATTCCAGGCCAAAGAGTGATTTTAAGAAAACAGAAAAAATAAGTTTAAGTAATTTGTGACAAGCAAGTGTTAAACGGCTGCCCCTAGGGGCAGCCGTTTAACCGCTTAAACAAACAAGAGAGATTACAAAAGGATAGAAGCAAAGGATATGGAAGATAAAATAAAGAACTAGAAGTTTTTGTATCTAGATAGTGAGAGTCTATAAGGGGAGGCTTTTATATATGAAAATGGCAATAATTGGTGCAGGAGGTTGGGGGAGTGCTCTTGCTTATAGTTATGCCCAAGCAGGCTATAAGGTAACAATCTGGGCTCACAGCCTAGAGGTAGTAGAGGAGATAAACAAGGAGCATACCAATAAGACCTATCTTCCAGGAATAACCTTTCCTAAGACAGTTAAAGCGACAGACTCTTTTGCATTTCTCAAAGAAGAAGAGTTAGTTCTTTTAATGAGCCCAGCTCAATACATGCGTTCAGTAGTCAAAGATCTCCAAAGCTATCTCTTACCTCAGGCAGTTTTAGTCCATGGTGCTAAAGGCATTGAGATGAAGACTTTAGCACGAATAAGTGAAGTAATAGAGGAAGAGACCAAAGGCAGGCATCCTGTTTTAGTTTTATCTGGGCCGACCCATGCAGAAGAGGTAGCCAAATCTCTGCCTACCGCCTGTGTTTTGGCAGGGAAAGATCAAAACCTCGTAAAAGAGGTCCAAGAAAAACTTATTCTGCCATCTTTTCGTATCTATGCTAGTGATGATATAACAGGCGTAGAGATCGGTGGTTCTTTAAAAAATGTTATAGCTATTGCTACAGGGATAGCTGATGGGCTTGGCTATGGTGATAATGCTAGAGGTGCACTTATAACAAGAGGCCTTGCGGAGATGGCACGTCTTGGTGTAAGAATGGGTGCAAACCCTCTAACCTTTGCAGGCCTCTCTGGTATGGGAGATTTAATTGCAACCTGTACAAGCCCACATAGCAGGAATCGCCAAGCAGGTATTATGCTCTCTCAAGGAAAGACCTTGAGAGATATTACAAGCTCAAGCAAAATGGTTGTTGAAGGCGCTTTTACTGCTGAGTCAGCTTATAGACTAGGGCAAAAATATGCGGTTGAACTACCTATAGTAAAAGAGGTACTACTAGTATTACAAGGAGAAAAATCTCCCCAAGAGATTGCTCCTCTTCTAATGACAAGAGATCCCCAGGAAGAGTTAAATTATCTGCTGCCGAAGAAGTAAAATAACTTGTTATCTTCAAATATAATAAGCTTTTAAGCCATCATTTCTAATAATAGATCTGATGGCCTAAAATTTCTTAAAAACAACAGTTTATCTCTGTTATCGTGTAAAAAAGCCCACTAGTTAGTATGTGGTAAGGAAGAGATTCCCATAAAAAAATCATTTCTGCAGTGCTAAGAGATCTAAAATAACATCGTTCATATAGGTATAGCTATCAAAGACTCCCTGGTTGTAAAATTCAGGGCCAATCTTTTCTATAAAGAAATCTAATAAAAAACCAGCAGCTAAATCGCCTATCTCTTGGTTATGTTCTGTTTTTACGTATCTTTTTATCTCCTCAATTAGGATTTTCCTCTTCTCTTTATCTATAACTAAATGTAGAGCCATAAACAATCACCCCTAATGTGTTATTTTAAGACAAGTATATCACCTTATAGTCGTCGTCTAAGTGTGAAGTTATCTAGATTGGCAAGTGGTTTTTGTCTTATGATATAGTTAAGTAAATAAAGATATTGACTGCTCTTTTTGGAGGTGTTTACACCTGTGGCTGGAGTTATTGAGGAAGTTCTAAATATTTTTGCTACGGCTCTTGATTGGGACGGAGAACACAAACTACTACATGCCAGACGCACTGCACTGTTAAGTGCTCTACTAGCTGAAGAAATATGCCCTGATATGACCGAAGAACTACTCCGAGCAGGGTTATTACACGATATAGGGGCAATAGGTTTAACAGATCATATAATTCACTTGTTTGGTGAGAGAAACAATCCCCGTGTTTTTGCCCATCCGTGGCGTGGGGGAGTTATGCTTTCTTTAATGGAGCTAACAAAAGAAGCTGAGATTGTTCGCTATCATCATGAAGCTTTTGATGGTACAGGGTATCCTTTGGGCTTAAAAGGAGACGAGATCCCCCTTGGCTCTAGAATTGTAGGTCTTGCAGATTATGTAGATATCTGTCTTTACCAAAACCCTAAGATAACGAAGGCTAGACTAGAGGATCAATTTAGGGATAACCCCCAATTCGATCCTAAATTAGTCGATGCTCTTTTTCCTTTGCTTACCCCTGATATCTGGGGGATTTTGCATGATTCAGAGGCAATTACTGAGGAACTTCGCCGTTTTTGGCTCAAAGAAAGAGGTCTAAAAGATAAGGCAGACGAATTAGATCAATTAGACCTAGTTGTTGAAGTTTTAGCTCAGATTATCGACTGTAGACATACCTATACTGCAGGACATTCTTATAGAGTTTCTTTCTATTCAGTAGGTGTTGGTGAAGCATTAAATCTTAACCAAGAAGAGCTAAGAAAGCTTCGGCAGGCAAGTCTTTTACATGATATAGGAAAACTCGCTGTGCCTAAAAAACTTCTTGATAAACCAGGGAAATTAACCGCTTTTGAGTGGAGGATAGTTAAACAGCACCCAGTATTAAGTAGAGAATTACTAGCAATGGCACCATTTTTTGCAGATATAGCCCCTATTGCTGGGGCTCATCACGAAAGGCTTGATGGTTCAGGCTATCCAGATGGTCTTAAAGGGGAGGAGATTCCCTATCTTGCAAGAATTATCAGCATCACCGATGCTTTTGATGCTTTAACATCAAATAGACCGTACACAAAGAACTTAACTGTTGAGGCTGCTATTAAAGTTTTGCAAAAAAGTGAAGGACACTTTGATAAAGAGATACTTATTGCAAGTGTCCCAGTTTTAGCTAGCTTAGGAAATGAGATATGGAGGTATGACACGGCTTGAAAAAGGAGATTAAACTAATAGTCTCAGATCTTGATGGGACTTTAATTGATGGCAAACTACAAGCAACAAAGCAAGATCTTGAGACCTTAGAAGTATTAAAAAAGCGAGGTATTCCAGTTGTTGCTGCAACTGGCATAGAAGTTACATCTTTAGCAGATT
>DUTE01000237.1 GCA_012842235.1 Bacillota bacterium | reverse complement strand
CGCAGGATATTCGTGAAGGCTCAAAGATAGGGCAATGATTAGCAATTAGCAATTAGCAACTAGCCTAGAGCCTATAATTCACGGAGGTGGGAGATGAAAACTTGTGGCAGTATCAAAAAAAAGAGCTGCCATTTAATAAAACTGCATAAAACGGCTTGGAACTTTTGGCCTCGTTTTATATCTTGTTTGTGCATCTTGTGAGCCAATCGGTCTGAATTCTATTCAGAGAATAGGGAGGAGAGACGATGGGGTCCGGTATAAAATTCCACAAGATTTGTGGAATAAGTGACCCCCTGGCTCCGGTTTTTAATTTGTTTGCTGAGGCTTATCTCGATGAGATAGGCGAATCAGAGCTAGGTGAGGGTTCAGTAGAAGAGACTTTATTACTTCAGAAAGAACCCAAAAGATGGTTGTTAATTGCCGAGGTCGAAGGTGAGTATGCCGGTTTTGTGCATGCTAAAATCGATACGGAAGAAAGACCCGGCTGGGGTTATGTAATTGAGTTTTATGTAGCCCCAAAATATAGGTGCCACGGATTAGGCCACAATATGTGGGAAGCAATCCGTGTTAAATTAGCTATTTCAGGAGTTCAATTAATTTGGCTATCTGCGGTAAAAAAAGCAGAAAAGTTCTGGTGTAGGCAAGGATTTGTTGACACTGGGATTATGGAATACGGTGAAAAGATTTTCGTAAGAAAAGCTTATAATCAAAAGTTGCCAAGCGTAGTATAGAGCAGGGGGGACCTGCTCTATTTTTTATTTAAATATAGTTTAAAACCATCAACAATCATTTTACCATTTTACCTTGGTTTATTAATTGCAGCACCTTAACTTTAAGAGAAAATAGTTTGTTATGTTGTTGTTAAATGATTTTAGGATGAAATAAGCTCAACTAACAATACCTCATTAAAGAAGGAAAATAAGGATAATTGCAATATAACAGTACTGACTAAAAAAAGCATAAAGACAGAAAGGAATATATAAATAAGAGCCGAAAACCGAATTGGAAACACTAAAAACAGAACAAATGAGGCGAAATAGTACTTTGTTACTACTAAATCTGATCTTGCAAAGAACGAGTTTCTGCAGCCGAAAAAGGATCTATTTAACAGGTGAGAGGTCTCAACCAAAAAAATCTGATAGGAGGATTTTGTATGAAACGTTTCTGGTTGGCAATTCTTGTTTGTCTCTTGAGTTTAACGATACTGGCTGCACCCTTCATTGAGCAAGAAGATTTAACCCCTTCTGAAAAACCATTTCTTGGGGGTACACTTTATCTTGCTTTAACTGCTTCTCCCCAATCGTTTTTGTTTTATGGAACCCTTGACAATAACGCCTACACTGTTATAGGGCAAACCATGACTGGACTTGTCGAATTACATCCTGTAACAAACGCAATTAGGCCAGGACTTGCTGAATCATGGAGTACATCAGCTGATGGTAAGGAAGTAACCTTTTATCTGCGGGATGTAAAGTGGTCTGATGGTGTAGCTTTTACCGCCGACGATGTTATTTTTACATTTGAAAACTTCATTATGAACACAGTAGCTAAGGGTAATTCTGTTGACAGGTTTACTATTCTTGATACATCAGACGGAATCAAAAAACCAGTTAAATGGGTCAAAATTAACGATAGAACAGTCAAAGCAATCCTTCCTTCGCCGTTTGGACCCTTTTATATGAATCTATCTCATGCATATATCTATCCAAAACATAAGCTAGAAAGTAAGATCGATAAGAACAGACCAGACTCAGTAAACGAACTCTGGCTAACAAATGTCTCACCTTCTGAGATCGTG
>DUTE01000236.1 GCA_012842235.1 Bacillota bacterium | reverse complement strand
CTCTAAAATTTTCATTGCCGTTTTCTCAAATTCTATTATGCCAAAAACAAACAAAGAAGATTTAGTGGAAAAAACAAAGCGTACTGTTGAAAAGATATGCTAATGTGTTTAGAATAGTAGTAGACTTACTAATGACAAGTGTAAAAAGCTACTAAATTATTTACTTTATAATATTATTAGCTATATCTTTTATAAGAAAAAGAAATATACGGAATTATTGAGTAGTGTAGCAATACCTAAAGTGGAAGAAATTAAAGTTTCTGGAAAAAGCAGCAGGGTTAAGAGGATAAATAGAGAATAACCCTCATTTGAATGGATGATATTTCGGCCTGTTAAACTATTAAACCAGGCCTTTTAGTTTAGGGAGGAGAATTTCATAATGCACCAACTGAAAACAGCTATCATTGGCTGTGGTGGAGTGGCAAGAGTACATGCACACGCCATTAATGACAACACAGATGCACATCTGTTAGCGACGGTAGATATTATTGAGGAAAGAGCCAAGAGGTATGCTCAAAAATATGGCAAAGAAGGTTGTAAGGCATACACAGACTACAAAGAGATGCTCAAAGATCCGGAGATTGATGTTGTACATGTCTGTGCCCCACACTATCTTCATGCACCAATGGTAATCGATTCACTAAATGCTGGCAAACATGTTATTACAGAAAAACCTATTGCGATCAGTCTTAAGCAAGCTGAAGAGATGATTGCAGTCAGTAAAAAGAGTGACCGAAATTTTGGTGTTATTTTGCAAAATCGTTACAATAAAGCTAGCATCGAAGCAAAAAAACTAATCGACGAGGGAAAACTAGGTAAGATTCTCGGAGCAAGAGCTTTTGTAACTTGGTATCGGACAAAAGAATACTATCTTGAAAGCAATTGGAAAGGAACCTGGGATAAAGAAGGTGGCGGTGTCTTAATCGATCAGGCCATTCACACTATTGATCTTATGCAATGGTACCTAGGTGATGTAGATTGGGTGCAAGGTTCAATACACAACCGCTTCCATCCTTATATTGAGGTTGAAGATGTAGCAGAAGCACTAATACAGTTTAAGAGTGGAGCACGAGGAGTACTTTTTGCTACTAATTATTACACCCATGATGCTGATATTATTTTAGAGATCCATGGCGAAAAAGGTACAATCTTTATTGAAAAAGATAAGGCTCGTATCGAGATTGGTGATGAATCTTACACTGTTACCGAGAATTCTCGTGAGACTGTTGGTAAGTCTTATTGGGGAATTAGCCACTATGATCAGATCGGTCACTTTTATGATGATGTAAGAAGTGGCAAACAGCACTGGATAGGTGGGGAAGAAGCGAAAAAACCTCTCGATATTGTGCTTGCTATCTACCAGTCCCAAGGTAAAAAAGTCCAGTTTCCTCTAAAAGCTGAGTAAAAAACTATTTGTGGAGCTACTTGCTTAAGTGGCTCCACTTTTATTTATAGGAAAAACTGGTAAAATAGAAACAAGATAGCTTTTTAAGGAGGGTCGAGATTATGCAAGAGAAACATTTTTGGAGTGACTACAAGTCGACATTCTTTCCTGTTCCTGTTGTAGTAGTCAGTGTAGATACCCCTAAAGGACCTAACTTAATAACACTTGGTTGGAGTGGCGTCTTGAACTCAGAACCTTTAATTGTTGGCATTTCAGTAAGACCAAGTCGCTATAGTAATGAGTTTTTGCACAAAGAGATGAAATTTGGCTTAAATATTCCCCAAGAAAGCCAAGCATTTGGTGTGGATTATTGTGGAGTAGTTTCAGGAAGAGATGTCGATAAGTTTGCTGAACTAAAGTGGCATCATTTTTCTAGCAATATTTTGAGAGTCCCTCTAATCGACGAGTTTCCAGTAAATGCAGAGTGTCTTGTCAAAAACGTTATCAATTTAGGTACCCATGAACTGTTTTTAGCAGAAGTAAAAGGTATCTATGTTGATAAACAATATCTAGACCAAAACCGTATTGACTGGGCAAAAGCAAAAGGCTTGACATATGCTTCAAAGACTTACTGGTCTGTGAAAGATGCAATTTATAAGTCAGGTCAATCTCTACAGGAGCTGAAGAAATGATCTTAGATTATCATATACACACAACAAGGTGTGGTCATGCAGAAGGCACTATGGTAGAATATGTAGAAAAAGCCCTAGAGAGGGGGCTTAAGGAGATTGGTTTTTCAGATCATCTTCCTCTAAGCCCTGCTCCAGAGGGCACGTGGTCTTGTGATTGGGCTATGCAAGAGACAGAGCTTCAAGATTACAAAAACGATGTTTTAAAACTTAGAGATGAATACCCTGAGATTACAATTAAACTAGGTATAGAAGCAGATTTTTTCCCTGAAAAAGAGAGTATAGCAAAGACAAAAGCTCTTCTTCAACTTTGTGACTGGGATTATGTTATAGGATCAGTTCATCATGTAGGACCGTGGCCTATCGATTCATCGCTTTATTTGACAGAATTTGAAAAAAGAGATCTCTACAAAACCTATGAAGAATATTTTTCCTTAGTGATAGAGGCAGCTCATTTAGGCATCTTTGATATAATGGGACATTTAGATGTAATAAAGAAATACGGATATAGACCTAAAGAAGATCTCTCTTCGCTTTATATAGATGTAGCTAAAGAACTAAAGAAAAGTGGTATGGTTTTTGAAATCAATACCTCAGGACTACGCAAGATAGCAAAAGAGATCTATCCTGCTCCTTTGTTTGTCAAAGAGTTAGTAGAGGCAAAGGTTCCCGTTACTTTAGGTTCAGATAGTCATAGCCCTGATGAGGTTGGCAAAGACTTTGGTTACGTTGTTTCATTATTGAAGAGTTTAGGTGTAGATGAGATTGCATCGTTTTCTAAGAGAAAAAAGGTAATGGTTTCCTTATGAAAAACACAATAAGCAAAGGAGGTAGGCCTAATGAATCGAGAAGATCTTTTAAAAAAGGCTGAAGAACTCAACAAAGCATTGAAACAAAGTGAAGAGTATCGAGCATATGTTGCTGCACATAATCAAATTAAAGACCATAGTGCAGCAGAGATTATGCTTGATGATTTTCGTAAAAAACAGTGGGATATTCAAAGAAGGGCTTTTGAGGGAGAAGACGTGGAGCCTTTAGTTGAAGAGTTGCAAAAGCTTTGGGATGTTGTTAGTATTAATCCTTATGTTAAAGCTGTAGTTGAATCAGAATTAATCTTTGGTCAACTGTATGGAGAGGTTATGGAAAAGGTTGCTGAGAATATTGAGGTTTTTGCGAGTGAAACCGATAGTAAATAGCGAATAAGGAGAACCGAAAGATCAAATGAAAATTGGCTTAAACGTAAAAAAGGCTGAAAGTGCTCAGATAATTGGCGATGTAGAACTCGGAGACAATGTTAATATTTGGTATAATGCAACCATTAGAGGGGATATTGCGCCAATTAAGATAGGCAATGATACCAATATTCAAGAAAATGCAGTTATTCATGTTACCAAAGATATTGAAGTGGAGATCGGTCAAAGAGTTACTATTGGTCATGGAGCAATTTTACACAGTTGCAAGGTAGAAGATGGTGCCTTAATTGGCATGGGAGCGATAGTTTTAGATAATGCAGTAATAGGTAAAGACTCAATGATTGGTGCTGGTGCATTAGTTGGCCCAGGAAAGATTATCCCCCCGAATTCTTTAGTGGTAGGTGTACCAGGTAAGGTAGTTAGAGAGTTGACTAAAGAAGAGATAGCAGCAAATAACAATAATGTAGAAGAGTATCTAATTTTATCGAGGGATTTGCCTGAGTATAAGTAGGCTGCATTTATCTCTAATTTTAGAAAGCTTAGGCAAATTAGGCCACTGATAAGTAAATAATAGCTATATAGCAAAGACAAGCTATATTTTTTTAGGTTAATGCTTTGTTATTTAGTGTCTTTTGCTACTTCCACTTTCTAACAAAAAGCAAGAATGGAAACTTATAGTTTCTTACTATGAGTTTCCATTTAGCTACCAAGTACATTTTCACAGAAAAAGTTAGCCTATACGAACTTATTGGCTTTTTACTTACTTATTTCTAGAAGTTCTAGCTAAGAAAGAGACAGAATAAGGTTTTTACTTTATATGCTAGGGAGGGGAAGCACCAAAGAGTGCTAGATTATGAGAAAATTATTGACTTTAATTTGTCTAATCACACTATTGATTGTTCCAGTTCAAGCCCAACAGTTTCAGGTGTTATCTGCTAAAGCGAAAGTATTAGAGGTAACCGATAAGGTAATAGAAGAAGAAAGCTATGAACTTGATTTGTTTGGGGATATGCATCAAAAGACTGTTCAAGACGTAAAAGTTAGAATTACATCTGGTAAATACAAAGGCATGACACTTTTAATTACAAACGAAGTTTCTCCACAATTTATTGGTGCTATCAAAGCTAAACCTAATGATAGATTAGTCGTTGATATTATTGAAGAAGGCGGTTTTTTTCAAAGTGCTCATATTGCAGATTATCAGAGGGATTGGTTTATCTACATTCTTTTAACTATCTTTGTTTTGGTATTAATAGAAATTGGCCATTTAAGTGGTATTAAGGCCCTAGCGAGTTTAGTGCTAACATTTATTTTAGTTGCCAAGGTGATGTTGCCGCTTATTCTTAAGGGCTATAATCCGATTTTACTTGCTAGTGGGATCTCTATATTGGTAACTTTTGCAACTTTACTTATTATTAATGGAGCAAATATTAAAACCTGGGCAGCAATTGGCGGAACTATTACAGGAGTAATAGTCGCCGCATTTCTTGCTATTTTAGGTGGTAGACTTATTAACCTTACAGGCCTAGCCATAGATGAAGCAAGTGTTCTTTGGGTTCTTACAGATGGTAGTTTGGATTTTGCAGGTCTTTTTACTGCAGGAATTATCATTGGTTCTTTAGGTGCGGTTATGGATGTAGCTATGTCTATTGCTTCAGCTATGACAGAGATTGCCGAGGTCAATCCACAACTAAGTTTTAGAGAACTTTATGCATCAGGAATTAATGTGGGAAGAGATATCTCCGGGACAATGTCCAATACACTAATCCTGGCTTACACTGGTTCTTCTTTGCCCCTTCTTTTACTCTTTCAAGCAAATGGTGAGCAGTTTTTAAAAATTATCAACATGGATATGATTGCTGGTGAATTTGTTAGATCACTAGCTGGCAGCATTGGTCTTATGGTAACTATACCAGTTACTGCTTTGATTATGGCATTTTTTAGGAAAGAAGCAGGGCATAAAGAGTATTATCTTTAATAAGAAAGTAAGTAAAGGTCAGTAGGTACACAAAAGAGTGTAGTTACTGGCTTTTTTTCTTAATTTAGCGAATAAAAAACCTCCCTAGTAGTTTAATATTGGCCTTAAAATGGGGATAAAGACGGGATTTAGCTTCTTGTAGCCTGTTTTGTTCTTCACTTGCACTAAGGCGTGCCTTTTTTAAGGTAGTAATATATTCTTCTCTTCTATTTCTATTTTCGGCAAGCCAATTTTTGTGATCGGCAAGATCTTCGAGTAGATAGTTTAGAACACTCTGAAGGGCTTCTTTGTACGAAATCTGTTTTTTCAAACTTGGACCTTTAGAGACGGGAAGAAAGTCGTCTAAGTTTACGTTAGATATAGTGCTATCTAACAGATTAACAAGGAGGGAATAGTGAGGCCTAGGGCTTTTAGGAGCAGAAGAGACAAGCTTTAAATCAAGATATAAAAAAGGCGTAAAAAGACCTTTTGGGTCTTTTTTTCTTTCTAAATAGGTACTAGCAAAGGCACCTTTTTCTAAAGTGCTCTCAAGTATCTGATAAAAAAGATTAGACCCTGGGTAAAAACCGACAACGCCATCTTTTACCTTATCTCGATTAAAGGTATAGACTGCGTCTTCAGTTTTCAAAACCTCTGTTGCTGAATAAACCTTCAAGAGATCATCATTCTCTTCTACTTGAAAGTCTAGGTATTCTAAATAATCTAGAAAAAAACTTTGCCATTTTTCCATCAACAACTAAGCTCCTTTGTTAAAGGGATATCTAATAGTTCTGTGACTATATAGTGAGTTAGATCTTGACCAAGAGTCTCTTCTTCTAAGGAGAAAACATCTGTAAAGAGCTTAAGTTTGTGGTATAAAAGCTCTAAAATACGCTCTTCAATAGTGTCCTTAGTAAAGAGATTTAATATTTTAACAGGCTTTTTTTGGCCTAAACGGTGGATTCGACCTATGCGCTGCTCAATTTTCATGGGGTTCCAAGGCAGGTCATAATTAATGATATTCTGACAAAACTGCAGATTCAATCCTTCGCCACCAGCTTGAGTTGCTAGAAGGATCTGAGCATCTCTTCTAAAGCGTTCTTTAGCCCATTCCTTTTTGGAAGAAGAAAGTGTGCCATCATAGGTAACAAAGCTTAAGTCTCGTTTAGACAGTTCGTTAGCAAGGAACTTTTGTGTGGCAAGATATTCGGTAAAAATAACAATTTTCTCCCCAATACTAGGGAGTTCTTCAAGTAGATATTTTGTTTTAGCATTTATTTTTACATCTACTCCTAGGCGAACAATCTCACCTAAAATTGGATCAGGAGCCCGGTTAAGCATTTTTTCTAAGGTTAGCAAAGCGGCAAAAATACTCGAACAAAGTTCTTTTTGTAATGTTACAAGGGTAAGGTAGTTACTTTGGTCTTTTTTTAGTGAAGTAAGTATGTACTCAGAAAGGGCTTGATAGAGGATTTTTTCTGCTTTGTCTTGGACGCAGGGAACATGGGAGACGTCTCTTTGTGGCAAATCTAAAAAAGCCTCTTTTCTAGTAGTTCTAATCAAAAATGGTTTTAGGGATTGTTTTATTTGCTCGAGATTTGGCTTTGCTTCAAGAGAGTATTTGGCAGAAAACTCTTCTAAGGAACCAAGTGTTCCTGGAGCTATAAGCTGAACTAGATTAAACAGCTCCCGGAGGTTGTTTTGCATAGGTGTTGCCGCGGCTAAAGAACCATAAAACCCAAGCTTATAGATTTGTATCAGAGCTAAATAAGAAACATCTTTTGTTAATCACGGCAACACCTATGCAAAACAACCTCCGGGAGCTGTTTAATCTAGTTCAGCTTAT